>JBGUVV010000334.1:0-2627 GCA_045220525.1 Kiritimatiellia bacterium | reverse complement strand
ACGAACCCCGGGAGCATCGCCTGCTCGTCCGCGGGAAGCGTCCAGTAGCCCGCCGCGAAATATTCGTCAACAGACTTGAGGCACAGGTAGTTCATGCGGCCTTTGAGGAGCGCCACCTTGAAGTCCTTCGCATCGTCGCCGAGTATCGAAAGCGCCCTTGGTATGTCTGAGCCGACAAGCTGGCCCTGGAGGTTCCGCGTCGCCGTCGATATGACGACCGGCGTGTCGTTCGTCCACGCCCACATGATCGAGGGGACGAGATATGCGAGAGACTTCCCGACGCCCGTCCCCGCCTCGACCATGAGGTGCTCGCGGCCGTTGAAGGCGGCCGCAATCGCCCCAGCCATGTCGATCTGGCCGCGCCGCTCCTCGTAGCCCTTCATTCGCCCAAGCGTCCCGCCCTTCGCAAGGTGCATCTGCACGGCCTCTACGTCAAGCGGCGTGCAGTCCTCGTGCGCAGGGAGATGCCGAGTCCTGCCGGGCGGCGGGACTTCGGGAATGAAATCGGCCCAGCGAGGGTCTTCTACGAATCTCGCCGCGTCGCCGCCGTCTTCCTGCCGGGCGGCCTTCACGTCGCCGCCGGCACCGCGATTGCGGGTATGCGCATGGTCTTCCTGCAGGCACTCTTCAAAAGCTCCTTGACCGCCGCGCGCATGAGGCGCTTCGACGTGCCGATGGACGCCTTGATAGTGCATCCAGCCGCCTTGCGGTGGCCGCCGCCGCCGAACTTCGCCGCAAGGACCGTCGCGTCCCAGTCGCCGCGCGTCCTTATCGAGCACCGGGTCTCCTTCGTGCGGTCCGGTATCTGGTAGAAGAAAAGCGCGATCTCGTTACGTGCGACCGAGCGGGGGATCTCTATTATGTCCTCGGCGTCGGCCTTCGTCCCCCTCACAGCCCTAAAGTCGTCGCGAGTGAGCGTAACCTCCGCTACGCGGCGGTTCTTCCACACGTGGAGCGACCTCCACGCAAGGCGCTTTAGCTCTATCGCCTTGCGGGGGAACATCCCGTAGATGACGTCGTTTATCCACGCCGTCCTCACGCCGTATTTGAGGAGGTCGCCCGCCGCGCGGAGCGTCCTCGGGCTAGTCGAGTCGTAGGCGAAGCGGCCGGAGTCGGTTACCATCGCGACCCACAGGGCCTCGGCCACGGCACGATCTATCTTCCACTCGCACCACTTTGCAAAACGCCATACGAGCTCGCCGGTGGACGACGCCTGGGGATCGACTATCGAGACTTGAGCGAAAGTCCCGTCGTTGGTGACGTGGTGGTCGATGCAAATCCTCGGGATCTTCTCCGCCACCGCCTTGACTTCGGGCGGCATCCTTTCAAATCCGCCGTTGTCGACGGCGACAAGAAGGTCGAACTTCCTCTGCCTGCGCAGCTTGCGCACGTGGATCAAGTCGCCGACGCCCTCGAGAAAGCCAAGCTTGCCAAGCGCATTCAGGTCGGCGACGGCAAAAGCCTCCTTGCCGGCGCTTCGCAAGAGCCGCGCCATTGCAATCATCGAGCCGAGCGAGTCGCCGTCGGGGCTCAGGTGGCCCGAGACGAGTATCCGCCCGGCGGAGTCGAGGAGGCGCTTCGCCGCGGCGAAATTCGACCTGTCCACGCCGGTCACTTCGTCTCCGGCAGGGCGCGCGGGACACGCTCTCGTATGAGCATCGACGGATTGTCGCTCAGCTCTACGGCAAGCCTCCGCACGGCTTCCATGCTCTCCGAAGCGTCTCCCAGCATTTTTTCGATGTCCGCCTGGCGGGCCTCGAGCATGTTCTGCGCGCCCTCCGCCGTCTTGGCGAGAGCGCTCACGGACGCGCACGCGTTGCTCCACATGGACGCTATGTCCATCCTGTTGATCTGGGTCATCAACTTCGTCGCGGAATCGGAGAAGTCGTCGAAAAGCGAAGGCGCCGACGGTATGTATATGCTGCGCGGAGTCCAGGAAAGCTGCTCCGGCTCTTTCGCATTCTCAACCATGTCGAGCTCTATACGCGAAAGGCCTGTTATGCCGCTTGCGGTCACGGTCGCCCGGACGGAATACTCCTCTACAAGATACTTGATGAGGAACTCGGGCGCAATTCCCTCGTCGTCCCTGGACTCGAGATTCTGCCGGGGAAACTTCATCTGTATGAATATCCGCTGGTTGTCCTTGCCGGTCACGTTGTAAACGTCGCCGACAAAGCCTATCGCGGAGACCTCGCCAAGCTTGACGCCCCTGAAGTTCACGGCAGAGCCGACAGAAAGCCCGCTCACGGACCTGTCGCAGTAGGTTTCAGCCATAATGACGTCCTCGCGGCCGCGAAAGCCTCCGAGATAGATAAGCGAACCAACGGTCGCAATGGTTGCCATCACGACGACGAGCCCGATCTTTGCGTATGTTGCGCTGTTTTCGTCAGTCATTTCACATCTCCCCTGTTGAAGAATCTCGTGACAAAGTCGTCGCCGCCGCTTTCAGCAAGCTCGCGCGGCGACCCCAAGGCGACCATTCCGCCCCTGTCCCTGTCGAACATCGCCGCGCGGTCGCCGATCTTGAAAATGGAAGGAAGCTCGTGGGTGACGACGACAAAAGTCATGCCCTTTTCGCCGCGCAGCTTCAGTATGAGGTCGTCGAGGGACGAAGAGGTTATCGGGTC
>JBGUVV010000333.1:0-3478 GCA_045220525.1 Kiritimatiellia bacterium | reverse complement strand
CTTGACGAGATCGCGAAGGCCGAGGGGCTTAAGGTCTTGACGAGCGACTGGTTCACCATCGACGGCGACTTCAAGCCCGGCTTCATGCAGCCGATCTCGCAGATCTGCAGGGGCGCGCAGGGCTTCAAGGAGGCCGTTGCCGAGCTCGACTTGGACAGCGAAGACCTCAGGTATGCCGTCGTCTCCTCAGAAAACGCAGTTTGGCTCATCGAAAAGGCGGAGGTTTCTCCTGCGCATGTGCCGGCGTTCGACGAGGCTAAGGAGATTATCCGCCCCCGCGCCCTCAGGGACGCCAAGGCCGACGCCTTCAAGGCGGAGGTCGAGGCTGTTGCCAAGAAGGGCGTAGCCGCCGTTCTCGCGTCGCAGAACGTCTCCACGAACATCACGTTTTCCGTTTCTGACCTCAAGCCGGGAACGTTCCCCGACCAGATGTCCGTCGCGAGGGCCGTTGTTGGCCTCAAGAAAGGCGAGGTCTCTGGCTTCACGCTGACGGCTCCCGGGAAGGCCGTCCTCGTAGTGTGCGAAGACAGGCAGGAGGGTGACGCCGCGAAGGCGGTTGTCCTTCGTTCGCAGGCCCGCGACGACCTCTCGTCTCTTGCATCGCGTCAGATCCACGAAGAGTGGATGAAGTGGAACCTCGAAAGGATCGGCTTCGAGCCTGGCGAGATTTCCTCTGTCGAAAAAGCCGATACAGGGGATTGATGAAGGTTTTCTTCAAGAGGCTGAGCCCCGAGGCCCAGCTGCCTTCCTACGCGCATCCCGGCGATGCCGGAATGGACGCTCGGTCCGTTGAGGACGTCGTCATCCCTCCAGGTGGCCGCGCCCTCGTTCACACCGGAATCGCCGCGGAGCTGCCGCCGCGCGCCGAGATACAGGTGCGCTCCAGGTCCGGGCTTGCGCTCAAGAAGGGCGTAATGGTCTTGAATTCGCCAGGTACGGTGGATTCGGGGTATCGCGGCGAGATTTGCGTGATACTCGCGAACTTCGGCGAAGAGCCGTTTGAAATCAGGAAAGGCGACAGGATCGCCCAGCTGGTGGTGGCGGCCACGGCCGAGGTCGAGATCGAGGAAACGGACTCGATTGGCGAAACTGACAGGGGGGCTGGCGGCTTTGGCTCTACGGGTGTATAAATACGGGGAGAAGGTCCTCCGCGAAAAGTCGCAGCCAGTCGCAGCGGTTGACGACGCCTTGCGCCGCCTCGCCGACGAAATGCTCGAGACGATGCGAAACTCCGGAGGTGTGGGCCTTGCAGCGCAGCAGGTCGGGAGGCTTGAGCGCATGTGCGTCATCGACATCCCGGAAGACTGCGAGGACGGAGACGCCGCGGCGTTCAATGCGCCCATACCGATGCCGCTCAGGATGTGGAACCCCCAGATCGTCGCAAGGGAGGGGGCGTGCCACGACAAGGAGGGGTGCCTGAGCTTTCCCAAGATCGGTGGCTCCGTCACTCGTGCGGCGCAGGTCGTCTGCACGTATCTCGACGACTCGAACATGACTCAGACGATCACGGCGAGGGGTCTTCTCGCCCGTGCGCTGCAGCACGAAATCGACCATCTCGACGGAGTGCTTTACATCGACCGCATGAGCGCCGTGGAGCGGCTTGGATGCGCGGCGAAGCTAAAGCGCCTTGCAAAGGCCAACGGCGGCGTGCGTTGACGGCGCGCCCAATGCAACGGGACTTTTCATTATGAGCGACAGCGAATCAGACACTTCAAGGCATTTTCTCAGGCAGTGGATAGAGAAGGACGTCGCCGAGGGCAAGACCGGCGGCAAGGTCGTGACGCGATTTCCGCCGGAGCCGAACGGCTACATACACATCGGGCACGCAAAGGCCGTGTGCGTGGACTTCGGGATGGCGGAGCTTTTTGGCGGCGAGTGCCATCTTAGGCTCGACGACACGAATCCCGCCAAGGAATCCGACGAATATGCCGAGAACATCAAGCGCGACATCAAGTGGCTCGGCTTTAAGTGGTCCGGCGAGGGCGACTCGGGCGAGCCCGGCTTCTACAACGCCTCCAACATGTTCGATGCGATGTTCTCGATTGCGGAGGAGCTCATTAGGAGGGGCCAGGCCTACTGCTGCAACCTCTCTCAGGACGAGTGGAAGACGTATCGCGGCGTTCCTGAGCGGCCGGGAACCCCGTCGCCCTCGCGCGACACGAGCCCGGAGCGCAACCTTGAGATATTCCACGCGATGCGCGACGGCAAGTACGCTGACGGCGAATGGTGCCTCAGGGCCAAGATCGACATGGCATCGCCCAACATTCATTTCCGCGACCCCGTCATCTACCGCATACGCCACGTCGCCCACTACCATCTCGGCGACAAGTGGTGCGTGTATCCGATGTACGACTTCGCCCATCCGATAGAGGACGCCCTCGAGGGCGTCACGCACTCCATGTGCACTCTCGAGTTTGAAGTCCACAGGCCCCTCTACGACTGGGTAATCGACAGGATGGACGAGCAGGGGCTTTTGCGGGTTCGCAACGGCGTGAAGATACGTCCGCAGCAGCGCGAGTTCGCAAGGCTCAACCTTACGTACACCGTGATGTCGAAGCGCCTTCTCCTCCAGATGGTAGAGGAGAAGGTCGTCGACGGGTGGGACGACCCTCGCATGCCGACTGTCTGCGGGATGCGGAGGCGTGGCTACACACCAGGGGCGATACGGGAGTTCTGCGACAGGATTGGCGTTTCCAAGGTGGAGTCTGAAAGCGACCCCGCGCTTCTCGAGTGGTGCGTCCGCGAAGAGCTCAACAGGACCGCGCTTCGCCGCATGGCGGTTCTCGATCCCGTGAAGGTCGTGATCGACAACTGGCCGCAGGGCGGAGAGCAGCGCCTCGTGGAGCTTCCCAACAACCCGATGGACGAGTCGGCCGGTTCGAGGAAGATTCCGTTCGGCCGCGAGATATGGATCGACCGCTCCGACTTCATGGAGGAGCCGGAGAAGAAGTTCTTCCGCATGTCGCCCGGGCGCGAAGTGCGGCTGCGCGGCGCTTGCATATTCATGTGTACCGGCTGCACGAAGGACGCCGACGGGCGCGTGAGCGAGATACACGGCACATGGGACGAAGGCTCCTGGGGCGGGAACGCCCCCGACGGTCGCAAGGTAAAAGGCACCATCCACTGGGTCGATTGCTCGACCGGCCTTGAGGCGCAGTTCCGTCTCTACGACCGCCTCTTCACCGAGAAGGACCCGCTCAAGGACGGAAGCGACGGATTCCTCAAATACCTCAACCCCGACTCCCTCAAGGTCGCCACAGGGTTTGTCGAGCCGACGCTTGCCGACGTTCCCGCCGGTGAGCGCTTCCAGTTCGAGCGCACGGGGTATTTCGTCTGCGACGGAGGGCTCGTCTTCAACAGGACGTGCGCCCTGAAGGATTCCTTCAAGTCTCCGGCGTAGCCTGAATCGTCTTAACTTTAAAAACAAATACACTAAAGCAATGCATATAGTCTGTCTGGATCTGGAAGGCGTGCTCGT
>JBGUVV010000332.1:0-2928 GCA_045220525.1 Kiritimatiellia bacterium | reverse complement strand
AAGTTATTGTATTGAAGTATAGCCTAAAACCTTGCAAAAATCAAGAGCCAAGTGCACTCGTCTCAAGCCTTCGCGGCGGAAACCAGGTCTTGCGCGACCGTAGGCCCGAAAATCGAAGAACGCGCCTCGTAGCCGCCTTCCTGATAGGCTCCCGCCGTCGGGAAATATCCGTAGTAGCCGTTCGTGATGCAGGTGACAAAGGTCATGGCAGACGGCGATTCGCTCTTGATGCGCCGGCCTATCTCGGTAAACGGCTCGCCGGGGATGCCGACGAAGCGAATCGCATTGCCAATCGAGACGGTCGAAAGCGGCATTGAAAATGCGTCCGGTCCATTCTCAAGCCGCAGCATCCGCCCAGCCTCGGCGACGACCGTAGTAAGCTCCATTCCCTTGAAGGGAATCTCGTCGTCCCTGCCGGACGCATGGAGCTCCGAATACTTGCGCGCAAGCGGCAGATCCTCCATCTTCGGACGATTTGACGGAACGACGACGTCTTTCACCGAATACGTGACCGCGCCCGGCTCGACCGGCGCGCACTTGCCGTAGACGGACATCACCGCCCCTGCAACGACACGCCCCATGTGCCTTGAATGTTCGTAGCCGCGGTCAACGTCGTCGAAGTCCCGTTTGAGCCCCTCCCGCTCGCCCGGCCACGGATCGACGCAGACGTGGTTGACGTCGCCAAGCGCTCCGTTGAAGAAGACGCACCTGACGCCATCAAGGGACTTCTCGACGCAACGCCGCGCAAAGCCAGGCCAGTCCGCCGAGATCGCATCGCCGCCAATGGTGTCGGGATGAGTCCCGAAGTTGACGGCGAGAATCTCGTCGCGCCCCTCGCGCCTGAAGCGGACCACCTGCACCGTCTCGTCGGGCTGACCAATCGGCTCCTTTATGTCGGGGTTGTTGACGCCAGGGTTTGTCCGTATCGTGCCGTCCTTCATACGGAAGCGGCGGATAAAAGAAATGCGCTTTGCCTCCGCGCGCCCGATGGAGATCGTTGCCGGGGCAAGGTCGTCAATTGCCGCCTTTGCCGCCGCGCACGCCTTCACGACCAGCTGCTCGCAATACTCGGCGTCGCCGTCGAACGAAGTCTCGCAGTTGGGGTCGGCCCGGCCCGTGGCCGGCGAGAGGTGCGTATGCGTGCAGTGGAAGTAGACCGCCTCCACCGGAACTCCAGCCGCCGCGGCGATCCGTCTGCGAAGCTCTACGGCATAGTCGTTGTCCTGAAGGTCGAGGAGGTCGGCCGCCATGAGGACAGCGGTCCCGTGTCCATCGGAAAACGCAAGCGCGTTCAGCTCCAGCCTGTCGAGCACGGAACTTGCCTTCCTTAGGAACGTATAGCCGGCCATTGGAACGCCCAGAGGCGGAGTGATGTCCATTCGCGAGAACCCTGCCTTGAAGACTTTCATGCAACCTCCCTTCTCGGGGCGAAAAGCGAAATCACGAGTCCCGTCGCCACGCATGCGACAAGGCCAAAGCCACCGATCATGAACGGGTGTACGCCCCATGCGGCGGCGAGCCCGCCGAACTTCATGCCGAAGCAGACCACGTAGTTGACGACAAGTCCGGCCACGGCCGCGCCGCCGCCTACACGCCTGCAGAAGACACCCAGGAAGAATACGCCCGCAACGCCTGCCGTCACCGTGGAAATCGCCTCCTGGAAGAGATCGCAAAGCGAACGAAGGTCAACATGCGCGAGCACGAACGCCGCCGCCGTGCCTATGAGGCCGCACGCCACGACGAAGACCTGCCCAAGCCTGACCCTGGCCCGGTCGGATATGCCGCGGAATCGCACTACGAAATCGGTCGTGAGCGCGGAAGAAGCGGCCGACAAGTTGGCCGAAAGCGTCGAGATCGTCGCCGCGAACACGGCCGCGATTACGAGCCCCGCCACGACCGGCGGCAGCTCCATGCCCATGAAGTGGGGCAGGATCGAGTCGGGCTTAGGCATCATCGGGTCGAGCATCTCCGGATGGCACTTGTAGTGCGTCCAGAGCGCAGTGCCGATGGAAAAGAACAACGCGCTCGCCGCAATGCCGAGGATGCAGTTGCAGATGATGGAGCGCGCAGCGGCCTTCTCGTCCTTCACCGAGATGTACCGCTGCACGATGCACTGGTCGGACGTGTAGGAGAAAAGGCACTGCGTTATGCCGAGCGACGCCGCGACCCAAAACGTGAGCTCGCCTATTTCCGGACGGAAATCCCAGCATACGTCCTTGTGCGCGGCCGAGGCCAGCGACAATGCGCCGCCGACGCCGCCGTCCGTCCCGGCAAGAAGCGCCACGAGAATCGCGACGGCACCGCATAGGAGCACAAGTCCCTGCACGAAGTCGGACCATACAACGGCCTCCAGGCCGCCGCTGGAGCAGTAGAGAATCGTGACCGCGCCGCAGATGAAGATTGCGACGTCGACACCGACGCCGGTTACTGCGTCGATGGCTATTGCAGGCAGCAGCGTTACGATCGCCACGCGCAAGACCATGAAGACGACGAAAACGCCAGAGGAAAAGAGCCTCGTCCCGAGGTTGAAGCGCTTCTCAAGATACTCGTAGGCGCTCGTCAGGTTCATCCGGCGGAAGACCGGCATGTAGAACAGGAGCGCAATCGGCGAAATGAGTAGATAGCCGACTACGACATTCTGGAAGAGCCGCCAGTCGGAAATGTAGGAAAGCGCCGGCACAGAGAGGAACGTCACCGACGATAGCATCGTCGCGAAGATGCTGACGCCCGCCACGTACCAGGGGATATTCCCGCCGCCCCTGAAGAACGAGTTTGCGCTCTTCTCCTTTCGTGCGAAGATCCAGCCCATTAGCGCTATGACGCCGAAATAGGCGACGACCACTCCCCAGGCGAGCGCCGAGAAGTGGCGTTTGGGCACGAGCTTCTCGGCGTCGCACCAGGAGTCCGTCACGGTGTGGTAGTACTTGA
>JBGUVV010000331.1:0-9604 GCA_045220525.1 Kiritimatiellia bacterium | reverse complement strand
TCCGCCAAGGCGATTTCGTTTGCGGATGTCGCCAAGGTGGCCGAGGCGGAGCTTCCCACCGAAAAGGACAGGTGGAACGACCTTGCGGATGCTGAGAAGCGCTATCTTGCCGCGCTTGAGAGGCGAGGCAAGAAGGACCGTATTTCGCAGATGAAGGTTTTTGAGCCAAGGTGGCCTGGCGTCGAGGAGGTCTTGCGCTTTGACGTTCCCGCGGCATTTGTCAGCCCCGAGGAAGGGGAGGGACCGTCTCTTTCTGTGATAACCCCATGCGCGACAGCCGCCGACGAGGCGGAGAGGATCGCGGCATACTTCGCGGGCGTAGCCTCTGGCGATGCGCTGCCCGCCTTGTGCGTCGCTGACCCGGAGATGTTCCCCGAGATAGAAAGCGCATTTGCCGCGCGCGGCCTATCGGTGCACAACCCCTCTGTCACGAAGCTTGCGACGTCGTCGCTCGGGCGTCTCGCGGCACAGCTCTCGGCGCTTTCCCGCACCCGCTCGTATTCCGTATTCTCCGCGTTCGTGCGCGGCGGCGACGTCCGGCGGTGGATATGCGCGGAGCTTGGATTTTCCGACGCGGACATGACGGCCGCGCTCATCGACCTCGACAACCGCCAGGCGGAGTATCTGCCCGAGTCGATAGACGACATCGCGGCGAAGACAAAGGGAAAACTGCGCGCGATATTCGAATTCGTGAACGTGCAGCTGCGCAAGCGTGACCTGCGTGGGCTTCTTGCCGCGATATTCAGGGAGAGGATCCTCGACGGCAGGAATCCGGAGTCGCGCGAGTTCGCCGCCGCGGCCGAAGTCCTGAACGGCCTCATCGACGAGTGCGGAGGCGACGAGGAGATCTTTGCGATTCGCCTTGACGAGGCGACCTACAGCCTCGAACCGGACGAGGGCGACGTCATACTCTCGGACGGCTGGCTTGAGCTTCCGTTCGTGGAGGCCGACGAAATCGTGATTGCCGGATTCCGCGAGGGGTGCGTGCCGGAGTCGACCGTCGGCCATCCATTCCTCCCCGACTCCCTGCGCCGCAGGCTGGGCCTGCCGCATAATGCTTCGAAGGAAGTGCGCGACAGGGCGATTCTCAGGATGGCGGTCGGCTCGAGGGCGGGCGACGCCGTGAGGATATTCTTCCATTCCACCGACTCCGAGGGCGACGTCCTAAAGCCCTCAAGGCTCCTCTTTGAGACAGGCGACGACAGGGACCTTGTGGCGAGGGTGCGGGCCTTCTACGGGACGAAGGCCGGGACGGCGGAAGGGCTCGCCTTTGACCTGCCGCCGGCATGGAGGCTGAAGCTTCCCGTCCCGCCGCCGTTCGCGAGCCTCGACAGGATATCCCCTACGCGGCTCGACGGCTACTTGAGGTGTCCTTTCACATACTACCTCAGGGACAAACGCGTCCTTGGCGACAAGCGCATGGACGACAGGGCGGAGGAACTTGAGGCGTGGGAATACGGCAACCTCGCCCACGAGGCGCTTGAGGCTTTTGGCACGGGGGAGATCAGGGATTCATCCGACGAATCGGCCATACGCGCATTCTTGGAGGCGCGCGTCGACGAGCAGCTTGCCGAGCGCTTTGGAACGGCGATTCCGGCGATAGTCGCGATGCAGGGCGAGTCGGTAAAGAGGAGGCTTGCCCATTTCGCCGCGATCCAGGCCGCGCGCAGGTCGGAGGGATGGCGGATAGTCGCGGCAGAGAGGAAGCTTGAGGTCATGTACGGCCACACGCGCTTCCACGGCAAGTGCGACAGGATCGACTTTAGGGACGAGACGGGCGAGTGGTGCGTGATAGACTACAAGACGTGGGATTCCGCCGCTCGTGCGAAGTGCTTCGAGACGAAGAGGGACGGAACGAAGACATGGCTAAGCCTTCAGCTGCCGATATACTGCGCAATGCTCGACGCCGATTCCGAGGGCGTCTTCGCCGGGGCGAAGCTTGAGAAGATATCCTCCTGCTACTGCGTTCTCGGGAAGACTGCGGGCGACGTAGTCTTTTCCGATCCAATGAACGGCGCCTTTGTGCCGGAGGCGGAGGCACTCGTCCGCGAGCTTGTCGGGCGGATCGAGCGCGGCATTTTCTGGCCGCCTGCGCCGTCGTGCGAGTGGAAATACGACTACGAGGACTGGCTCTCTCCGTCGCCGGAAGACACGGTTGACGAGGACTGGATCAACGACCAGAAGTCGAGGTTAGCGCACGGCGGGGCTGAGGTATAGCGGCAGGGGGTTGGGCGTCAGGGCGTCTGGCCGCGCCTCGGCGAACATCCTAAGGCCCTCGGCATTTGGAAGCGTCTCGCCAATGTAGTCGCCACCAAGCGCATCGCGCATGAGCTCTCCGATTCTCGCGTCGTCCGGCGAGGTTGCGCGGCATCCCTCGGGGACGGCCTTGCGCAGGTCGGTGGCGTCGCAGAGCGAGACGCCTCCTTGTTGGTCAAGCCCGTCGAAAAGCGCGACCCAAAGCTTTCCGCGCCTAGCGTCGCCAACTACCGCGAGGCGGACCTCTCCGCCGAGCTGCGCCGCTATCGCGCAGGGTGAGGGGAGCCCGAGCACTTCGCATGGCCTTCCGAGCGCGTAGCCGCGGGCGAAGGCGATGGCGGAGCGTATTCCGGCGAAGCTGCCGGGGCCGGTGCCGACTACGATTCGCTCGACGCCGTCCATGCACAGCTCCTTTGTCCAGGTTCCGTCCCTCGCGCTGCCTGTCGATCTTTCGATGTATATCGTCTTCATTTCCGCCTAACCTCGTAAAAGGCCTCCGCCCCGTAGGGGAAGTCGCTTGGCACGTAGTTGCCCACCCTCGGGCCGACTAGGGAATGCGACATGTTGAAGTGGGTGAATATCCACGGGCATTCCTCCCTGACGATTTCCTGGCAAGTCTTGTAGTCCTCCAGCTCGTAGGCCTTGTCGTACGCGGCGCTTTCGAAGTTGGCGTGGTTTGCGCCCGGCGACCGGTTCGGCCCGTAGAAAAGCTGCAGGAAGTTCTGCGCGTCGGGGTAGTCGCCTACCCAGCCCATGCGGAACATCTGAGCCCTCTCTTCGTTGACTGCCTTGAGAAACGCGTCCCATGTCTTGAAGTCGAGCTCGAGTTTCACGCCGATCTTCTCGTAGAACGCCGCCATAAGCTCACCGGCCTCGCGGCTTTCCTGCGTCGCCTTTCCGATGGACATGGTAACGACAAGCCTGCGGCCAGTCTTGGGGTCGATTCCGCCGGGATATCCGGCCTCCGCGATCAGCTTCTTCGCCCTGTCAAGGTCGAAGCGGTAGGGGAAGGGCGATTCAAGCCGCCCTGGCACCCCGGGCGGCACAGGCCCGTCGCATTCCTTTACGCGATGGTTGCAGAACCTCTCCCATTCGGGGAAGTCGAACGCGCAGTTAAGCGCCTGGCGCAGCTTCTTGTTCGGCCCGAGCACGGGGTCTTTCATGTTGATGCCGACGTAGAGGACCTCAAGGGCTGGAATGGCGTGGAGGGTAAAGCCTCTTTCGCCGAGGGAGGCGTCAAGTTTCCCGTCAGGACCGATTATCGAGTCCCAGTTGTCTCTTGAGATCGACCCAAGCATATCGACTTCGCCCTTGAGGAACATGAGCCATTGAGTCGATTGGTCGTCGATGACGAGGTATCTCACCGTGTCGAAGCGCATGGGTTCTTCTGCCTCCGCGCTGCCTCGCCTTGTGAAGACCATCTCATGGTTCTTCCGCCATAGCTTGAGCTCATAAGGGCCTGTCCCCGAGCCGTCTTCGAGGACGATTGCGCAGGAGGGAATCGCGAGCAGCCACGGGAACTGGCGGACGGGGCGCTTGAGGACGATTTCGACTGTCTTCTCGTCAACTGCTTCTACAGTCGAGACGTCCTTCATTATCCAGCCGTTCGGCGAGACTATCTGTGGATCGCTGAGCCGCTCGAAGGCCCTTACGACGTCCTGCGCGGCAATTCGGGGGTTGCGCACGCGGAGGCGGTACTTAAGCCCCCCGTCTGAGACCGTCGGCATTTCGCATGCGCCCGGCACGAGGCGGTATGGCCTTGCGAGGTAGTCTATCGCGAGAGGCGTTTCATAGACGAGCATTATGGCGTGGCAGTCGTAGATCGACTGGCAGAGGGCCGGATCCATCGTGGATACGCGCTCCATTGGCCGCGTGAAGGTGGCGGCAAGCAAAAGGGCCGTGGCGATCATGACGAGTGTATCTCCAGCCGTAGGTCTATCTTTGCCGGCGCTCCTGGCAGCTCCGCAAGCTTCGCCTTTACGACGCGCAGCTTGGGGCGCACCGAGAAAAGCGCGGGTGCGCTTCTCACGTAGAGGACGATCCGGCCTCCCTCGTATCTTCCTGGCCTCGCCTGCAGACCCGGGAAAAGCCCGCTCCACCTGTCGGCTAGCGAGTCGAAGAAGTCGTTCTTTTCCGTCGTAAGGTCCTTTAGGGCCGCGTCAAGCGCCCCGGAGAACGAACGATACCGCCCCCTCTCTTCAAGACCGGTCGCCCTGCCGTAGAGGTTGGTGTCTTCCGTCATTTCGCCTTCATCTGCAGCCACGCCTCGATGAAGGGCGTGAGGTTTCCGTCCATCACGCCGTTCACGTCGGATGTCTCGCAGTTGGTGCGAAGGTCCTTGACCATCGTATATGGGCAGAAGACGTAGGAGCGGATCTGGCTGCCCCAGCCGTTTTCCGACTTCGCCCCGTAGAAGCGGTCCATCTCGGCCCTCTTCTGGTCTTCGTAGTATTCGTAGAGCTGGGCCTTGAGCATGCTCATGGCCTTCTCCTTGTTCATGTGCTGCGAGCGTTCCTTCTGGCAGGCGACCACGATGCCCGTCGGCAAGTGCGTGAGGCGAACGGCGGAGTCCGTCTTGTTGACGTGCTGGCCGCCTGCCCCGCCGGAGCGGTAGGTGTCGATCCTGAGGTCTTCGTCCTTGATCTCTACGTCGATGTCGTCGTTGATCTCGGCGACCGTCTCCATGGAGGCGAACGACGTCTGGCGGCGCTTGTTCGCGTCGAAGGGCGATATCCTCACGAGGCGGTGGATGCCGCGCTCCGCCTTGAGCATTCCGAATGCGTAGGGGCCCTCGACGCGGAAATAGACGTCTTTGTAGCCAGCTTCTTCGCCCGGCTGCACGTCGTATTCCTCGACCTTCCAGCCCTGAGACTCGGCGTAGCGCTGGTACATGCGGTAGAGCATCGCGACCCAGTCGCAGGCCTCGGTCCCGCCCTGGCCCGCGTGGAGCTTCACGAATACGTTGCACTGGTCGAACTTGCCGCCGAGGAGCGACTGGAGGCGGAGCTTGCCGAAGAAGTCCTCGGCCTTTGCGCACTCCGCGAGCGTGTCCCTGAGGGCCGAGACCCTCGACTCTCCCTCCTCCATCTCCGCAAGCTCAAGCATCACCTGCGCGTCGTCAACCGCCTTTGTCAGCGATGCGAACGGGACGGTATATGCCCTCTCCGCGTTCGTCGCGGCGATAACTTCCCTCGCCTTCGTCTGGTTTGACCAGAAGTCCGCCGACGCCTGCTGGGCCTCGAGGTCGGCGAGCTTCGCGCGCCTGTCGTCGATCTTGATGTAGTCGGCCATTTCGGCCACTCGCGCCTTCAGGCTTGCTACGCCCTGGCGGACTTCATCGATCTCCAGAAGTTTGTTCTTTGCTTCATCTGCCATAACGTTTGCGTATTATACCAAAAATACGGCGGGTAGGTGCAAATGGCCTCCTTGACTTTCAATGAGGGTTATTTGTATAATTACTGCATATGAAAACTGCAGTGTGTTGCATTGCCGCGGTCGGCGCTTTGTGCGCTGGCGCGGCGGATTTCGTCTCTGGCCGCGTTCAGGTTGTCATCGAGGCCGACGCCCCGAAAGTCGTCCGTTTTGCCGCCGAGGAGGCAACAAACTTCCTTTCAAGGGTCTTGGGCGCAGACGTTCCCATTGTCAAGGAGCCTGCTCCCGGCGCGACGTACCTCTTCCTTGGCGCGGGCCGCCGGGCTGCCGCTGCGGGGCTCGACCCCTCCGACAAGCCGCATGACTCGTTTTTCGTGAAATCTACCGCCGATGCCGTCTATGTAGTCGGGCGCGACAATCCAACGGCGAACCCGCGCAATGCTTCGCCGTGGACGCTCGAGCGTGGCACCCTGCACGGGGTGTATGCGTTTTTGGAGGAATACGCCGGATGCCGCTTCTACTTCCCGGGCGAACTTGGCGAGGTCGTGCCTCGAAAGGACCGCTTTTCCGTCCCCGAGGGCGTGAAGCTCGTGAAACCCGACTACCTCATCCGCCGCTACATGATGTCGGGCGAATGGTTTGACAACGTCCCCAAGAAGCAAAGCAACTGGCTCCAGCACCTCAACTGGTACCGCGTGAGGGCGTCTTCCACCTCCATCCCGTGCTGCCACGGAACGATCAAAATGGGCTTCGCCGACAAATACGAGCACACGCATCCTGAATACTTCGCGCTCAATTCCAACGGCGAGAGATACACGAGGTCGACTCTCACCGGGCGCAACAGCAACGGGACGCTCTGCTTCTCGTCAGACGTGCGCGACCGCGTCTATGAATACTGCGTCGAGAAGTTCTCGCAAGGCGCGAAATACGTCGACATCATGCCGAACGACGCGATGCCGGAATGCTGCTGCGAAAAGTGCCAGAAGCTCATCCGCAAGGGGAAGGGGCGCGGCTTCGACGCGACGGACGTCATCTGGGGCTACACGAAGTACGTCGGCGAGAAGCTGATCGAGAACAAGGTCCCGGGCTTCATCACCCAGATGGCCTATTCGCAGTATAAGCGCATCCCCGACTTCGACTTGCCGACTAACGTCCTCGTCATGGTCGCGCAGGGCGGCCCGTGGAGCATGGCGAGCCCGGCGCGCCGCGATGCGCAGTATGCGGCGATCCGCGCATGGGCGAAGAAGGTCGGCCACCCGGTCTGGATATGGACCTATCCCCACAAGTTCGGCGCGCTCAGGATACCCGGCATCCCCGACGTCGCGCCGCGCGCCTGGGGCGAATACTACAAGCCGCTTGCAAGGGACATCATCGGCACGTTCGCGGAGTCAGAGACGGACCTCTGGATCTACCACTACCTCAACTACTACGTGTTCGGGCGCGTCTCGTGGGACACGACGACCGACGTCGATGCGCTGCTCGACGAGCACCACCGCCTCATGTTCGGCGCCGCCGCGCCTGAGATGAAGGCCGTTTACGAGACATTCGAGAAGAAGTGGGTAGAGTCGATAGCGGGCAAGGTCCGCACGACCGCCGTCGGCCCTGTCTATTCGCCTCCGTCCGAGACGGAGATCTGGACGGACATCTACGGCCCAGGAGAGATTGCCGCCATCGCCGCGCGCTTCGACGCCGCCGCGAGGGCCGTTTCGGCCGATTCCATCGAGGGCCGCCGCGTCGCGTTCTTCAGAAGAAACTACCTTGCGCCGCTCGAGGCGGGCGCGGCGAAGCACGCCGAGAAGCGGGCCGCAGTCGAAAGCCTGGGCTGGCGCGCGAAGGACGGCGCGCCCATCGAGCTCAGGCCGTTCAAGCCGAAGAAGAAGAAATGGCCGGAGGAGTTCGTGAAGACCAGCGTAACGGTTGAGAAGGGGGCGGCGAACCTCGTCGTCAGGTTCGACTGCGAAGACAACCGCATGGACGACATGCTCGCCGTCCCGCGCCAGCACGACGACGGGGACATCTGGCGCGACGCAGGCGTCGAGATAGTGCTCAACCCGAACGCCGACCGCAAGACCTACTACCACTTCATGGTAAACACCGAGTGCAGCGTAGCTGACTCCAAGGGCGTCAACAACGGCTCGAAGGAGAAGTCGGACGACTGGAGCTGGAACTCAGGCGCGAAGGCGACGGTCGAGAAACGTGCGGACGGATGGTCGATGGAGGTTGCGATCCCGCTTGCCGACCTTGGAGAGGTGAAGGACGTATTCCCGGCAGAGTTCGTGAGAAACCGCGTCACGAAGTCCGGCAAGGGCTTTTGCCTCTACAACTGGAGCCCGTATGTCTTCGGCTTCACGAGCCTGAACGAGTTCGGCTCTGTCGATCTTTCGCGCTGACCATGCAGGCGGCCTCCTGCCGCCGCTTGGTCCTGTCGCGGACCTTGGAGAGGAACTTTGCGTGGGCAAGTAGCGGAGGAATCGTCGCAAGCTGGCATATGACGTCGGAGACGGGCATGGAAATCCAGATGGCGAAGGCCTTGTCGCCCATGAAGTGGGGCAGTATCCAGATGATGGGCAGTAGGACAAACCCCTGGCGCAGCATCGAAAGCCATATGGAGACCGCGGGCTTGCCGATCGACTGGAAATAGGTGGTTGCAAGCACGTTTACCGATATCGTCCATATCATGCAGTTCGCAAGCTGAAGGTCGTGCGCGGCGAGCGCGACGATGTCGGGGTTGTCGCCCGAGACGAACATCCTGGCGATCAGCGTCGGAAACGGCGGAACCACCTGGATGGTGAATGCAAAGAGCGTGAGCGCGGTCGTGACGCCAAAGCCGAGCTTCATCGTCCCGAGGACGCGGCGGAAGTTCCTCGCCCCCCAGTTGTAGCCGAATATCGGCTGCAGCCCCTGCTGGCAGCCGAGGATCGGCATTATCACGAGTATGAGCGCGCCGTTGAAGACTCCAAGCGATGCGATTTCAGCTGTGCGCGAGGCTTCGTCCGGCATCCATCTGGTGAAGGCGATCTGGAGCGATACGATAATCAGCGACCCCATCGTCTGCTGGAGAAACGGCGCTATGCCGACTGTCGCCGCCCGCCATGCGAGGCCGCCGTAGAACCTTATCCTGCGGAGATGGAGACGGACGACTGTCTTCCCCGAGAGGTAGTAGCCGAGCGCCCACACGCAGGAGCAGAACATCGCAATGTTAGTGGCCCACGCCGCCCCCGCTACGCCCATGATTGGTATGAAGATGGGGTCGAGCAGCAAGTTGAGGCCGAACCCGACCACCATGCACGTCATCGACCTCACGGCTCCTCCCTCCGCGCGCTGCATGGCCGAAAGCCCGAACGCAAGATGCGAAAAGAGGTGGGAGAATATGACGAGCCGCAGATAGGTCTTCGCGGCTTCAAACGCGCCCGGCGTCACCTTGTCGGCTCCGCACCATGCAAGAACCGTGTCGAGGTTGAAGAAGACAAGCGGCGGCAGGACGAGGAAAAAGGCGAGTTTGAACGCAACGAGCTCGCCAAGCAGCTTTTCGCATGTCTTGAAGTCGCCCTCGCCGAGCTTGATCGAGAGAACTGCGGAGTGGCCGGCGCCGACGAATACGCCGAACGCGCCGAAGAGCATCATCACAGGCATCGAGAGCTGAAGGCCGGCCATCGCGTCGACGCCGCAGCCGTGGCCGATGAACATGCGGTCGACGACGGCGTAGAGGGCGTTCAGGGTCATCGCGACCAGCGCCGGCCAGGAGTAGCTGACGAGCAGCCGCCCAAGCCCGCCTGACGCGAGGTTCTTTATTTCCGAAGAGTTTCCTTCCGCCTTCATTCCCGCCGATTATATTATTTCCTCCTTCTCAAGTCAACGCAAATCCCCCGTTTGATCGTGAAATTGCGTGGCAATGATTCCAAATCTATAATAAGTCGCGATGGCTGACGGTGGCTTCCTGCCGCCGTAATTGGGGGTTGGATGTGCGTCCGCACGT
>JBGUVV010000330.1:0-2349 GCA_045220525.1 Kiritimatiellia bacterium | reverse complement strand
CTCGGCGCCGTATGAGAGTTGTTGCACGCAACCAACGATAGATGCCGAGGCAAGGCAGGCTGAAGCAGGCCTATTGTCTAAGCGCGAGAGGCGCAACGAGGTCCGAAGCGTACGAGATCGAGCGAGCAGCCCCGACGCGGAGCAATGCATATCGGGCGATACAAGCGTCGAAGCCGCCAGCCCTGGAGCAGGAGTACCGTTGCGTGCGAAATCGCCCGCACGCTGACAAGGCACTGGACGCAAGCACGTTGCCTACGCGCCAACGAAGGGCAGGCTTGCGTGATTGCCGGGTGCTCTTTTTGGTATAATATATTTTATGGCAGAAAAAGCAAGAAACGTAGTGGAGAAGATTCTCCTGTCGCATATTGTAGAGGGCGATCCTTCGACCGACCCTGAAATCGGAATACGCATCGACCAGACGCTCACCCAGGACGCCACGGGAACGATGGCGTATCTGCAGTTCGAGTCGATGGGCGTAAAGCGAGTCAAGAACGAGCTCGCAGTATCTTACGTAGATCACAACACGGTCCAGATCGGCTACGAAAACGCCGACGACCACGACTATCTCGCCTCTGTGGCGAAGAAATACGGCATCGTCTATTCGAAGGCCGGCAACGGCATCTGCCACCAGCTCCACCTTGAGCGCTTTGGCAGGCCCGGCACTACTCTCCTCGGCTCCGACTCGCACACGCCTACTGGCGGCGGCATCGGCCAGATAGCGATTGGCGCGGGCGGCATAGACATCGCAGTCGCGATGGCCGGAGGCGCATTCCACATCCCGACTCCCAAGGTGCGCGCAATTGTCCTCAAGGGGAAGCTCAGGAAAGGCGTGAGCGCCAAGGACGTGATCCTCAAGGTCCTTGAGAAGTTCGGCACCAAGGGGAACGTCGGCTGGATATTCGAATACACCGGCCCCGGCGTCGCGACCTTGGACGTCCCCTCGCGCGCTACGATCACCAACATGGGCGCGGAGCTCGGAGTCACTACGAGCGTCTTCCCGTCAGACGCGGTGACCAAGCAGTTCCTCGCCGCGCAGGGCCGCGCAAAGGATTTCGTGAAGATCGTCGCCGATAAGGGCGCCAAGTACGACGACACGTTTGTCGTCGATTTCTCGAAGGTCGAGCCGATGATGGCGGCCCCCCACAACCCCGGGAACGTCGTCACCGTAAAGTCGATGAAGGGCACTAAGGTCAACCAGATAATGATCGGCTCGTGCACGAACTCGTCTTACCGCGACATCAGGACGGTCGCCTTGTATCTCAAGGGCAAGCACGTCGCCGACGATGTGGAAGTCGGAATTGCGTGCGGCTCTCGACAGGTAATCAACATGCTCGCAAAGGACGGCTCGCTTGCGATTCTCCACGCCGCCGGCTGCCGCATGCTCGAGAACGCCTGCGGGTTCTGCATCGGCGCGCACATGAGCCCGCGGACAGGCGCCGTTTCGCTTAGGACCAATAACCGCAACTTCGAGGGCCGCTCCGGCACGAAGTCCGCGCAGGTCTATCTTGTCTCTCCCGAGACTGCGGCCGCGTCGGCGCTCACGGGCCGCGTCGAGCTCCCGACCAAGAAGCCGGTCGCGGCAGTGCCGAGCCCGAAGAAGTTCCCGATAGACGACTCCATGTTCCTCTACCGCGCGACCGCCGGAAAGGGCGTGAAGGGCGCGGAGATCGTGCGCGGCCCGAACATCGCGCCCGTCCCGAAGGGAGTGCCGCTCGCGGAGGACGTCTCCGGCGTGGTGGCGATCAAGGTAGGCGACAAGATCACGACCGACCACATCATGCCCGCCGGTGCGCGGCTCAAGTTCCGCTCCAACATTCCCGAATACTCAAAGTACGTCTTCGAGCCGTGCGATCCCAAGTTTCACGACAAGTGCCTCGCCAACAAGGAGAAGGGCCTTGCGAACGTCATCGTCGCCGGCGAAAGCTACGGCCAGGGCTCAAGCCGCGAGCATGCGGCGATGTGCCCGATGTATCTCGGGGTCAAGGCGGTGATTGCGAAGTCCATAGAGCGCATCCACCGGGCCAACCTCGTAAACTTCGGGATCATCCCGTTTGTGTTCGAGAATCCCGCCGACTACGATTCCCTGTCGGCCGGGGACAGGCTTTGCCTCGCCGGCATCCGCAAGGCGGTCGAAGGCGACGGCATCCTTGAGATCAAGGGGCCGCGTGGCTCGATTCGCGCCGTCGCCGCGCTTACCGACCGCGAGAAGAGGCTCCTTCTTTGCGGCGGGCTCCTTGCAAGTCTTTAAAGCTACGGAGGTTTTTCCATGCTGTTCTACCTTTCCGGCTACCTGACTCAGTTCTGGGGGCCGTTCCGCCTTTTGCAGTCTCATGCGCTCCTGCTTGCGGG
>JBGUVV010000329.1:0-2620 GCA_045220525.1 Kiritimatiellia bacterium | reverse complement strand
TGCTGCCGCCAGTCGCGCTGGAGATCATGCTATTGCTGCGACAGACAACACCGCCTGCACCTACGACAATGTTGTAACTGCCGGTTGAAACATTGAAATTCGTCTTGTGGATGACGCCACCGCCACCACCGCCGCCGCCACGGGAGTCGCCGCTATTGTAGCCTGACGCGCTGGAAGACAAGCCGCCCGCGCCGCCGCCACCGCCGACAAGAAGTATCTCGATCTCACCAGGACATTTCACCGTAAGCGTCGCGTTCTGCGTCACAGTTAGTGTCGTGTTAGTCGGCGTGACGACCTTAGTTGCGTTTGAATCGCAGTCTATCAACACGGCTCCCGCGTTAACGGCGGCAAGCGAAGCGACAATGGCAAGCATACCCGCGAAGCGGGAGCATGGTTTCGACCGACTGAGCGACGTTCCAATACTCATTGCTATAGACCTTTCTTGAGTTGATAACAAGTATGATACCACATCACCCCTCTTCGAATATTCCATTTGCAAAATATCACGTTAATCATTTGCAAACTATGATATAATATGCGACATGAAAATACTGCTCTATTTCCATCCGCACGGCAGCACCAGCTGGGGACAGGTCGTGGACGGCGTAAAGGACATCGCGGCAAAGGCCGACTGGCTTGTTCAAGAGGTGAACGTGCGGCCGACTTCAAGGAACCTTGACGAGCTTCGAAAGTTCTGGAATCCCGTCGGCGCGATTGTTGACGCCGGCGCGGGAGTCAACGAACTTTCGGAAGACGACCTCAGGGCCTTCCCGGTCGTGTTCATCGACCACGACCCTGCAACCTTGCCGCAAAGTGCCTTTTCAGTATGCCACGACTCGACGGCGACGGCGAAGCTTGGCGCAAAGGAGCTTCTTTCTACCGGATTTGCCAACTTCGCATACGTGGCATTTCACGAGAAGCGCTTTTGGGACGACGAACGCGAGACCGCGTTCACCAAGGCGATGGAACTCAACGGAAAGACGTGCACTGTCTTCCGGACGGGCAAGTCGCCCAGCGCCGACTACGTCAAGCGCCTTCGCCAGCTAAGAGACTTCATTTCATCGCTGCCCAAGCCATGCGGGATCTTTGCCGCCAACGACCGCACAGCCGAAAACGTTCTCATGGTTGCGCAGATGCTCAACCTTTCCGTGCCACACGACCTTTCGGTGATTGGAGTTGACAACTACGCGAAGATCTGCGAAAAAACGACGCCCACTCTGACATCCGTCGAGCCGGACTTCCGCCGAGCCGGTGCAAGCGCCGCGATGATGATGATGGAAATCACGCAGGCGAACGGTCGATTCACAGGCGAACGCAAGCGGCTGTACGGGCCGCTGCGGGTCGTGCGGCGCGCATCGACACGCATCCTGGCGCGGGAGGACGCCGAAGTTTCAGCCGCATTGGAGCTGATCGAGGCAAGGGCCTGCACGGGGCTTACTGCGGCAGAAGTCGTCAAGACATTCCCCTGCTCGCGCGTCTATGCGGAAATGCGATTCCGCAAGGCCACGGGGCAGTCGATACTGGAGGCAATTCAGGCGGTGCGGCTTGAACGGGCGAAGGAACTCCTGAGGAACCCGAACCAGCAGCTGAAGTCGATAGCCGACTTCTGCGGATTCAAGAGCCAGAACGCGCTCTGCAAGTTCTTCCTGAAGAAGACAGGCAAGACGATGTCCGCCTGGCGAGCGGCTACCGCTTGCACATGAGCGGCACGGACGAGAAGCCCTCGGGCCTGTCGTACAGCTCGCAGTGGCAGTCGCCGAGATGCTTCACCTTGAAGCCGTTCGCCTTGTACTCCTCGTAGTTGAAGGCGTTGAGCTCGTCGATGGCGATCTGGTGGAACTTGTCGAAGTCGGGCCACCACTCCCAGCCGCTGCCAAAGTCGTTGTAGAGGAAGGCGTCGGCGCACTGCTTGCCAAGTTCGGGCGTAACGTAAAAGGCGCCCATCGCAAGAACGTTCACGCCGTTGCCCGTGATGGCGCGGAACGCGGCGGGGACAGACTCCACGACGCCAGCGTGGACGCCCGGGCACTTCGACGCCGCGATGTGGATACCCATTCCCGTGCCGCAGAAGATGAGCGCGCGCTCGAACTCCTTCTCGGTGATCATCGCGCCGACGCGAAGACCGATGCGATGGAACATGAGCTCCGTGTCGTTCGGGTCGGAGCCGGCCTTCACGCCGATGTCCGTCACCGTCCAGCCCTTTTTCTCGAGATATTCCTTTATCGCTTCCTTGAGCGGATAGCCGGCGAAGTCGGCAGCCATCAAAATCTGCTTGTCCTTTACAGTCTTCATTTTATCCTCCTTTGCGTTAAAGACGACGACATTCTACCATATCGAAAGAGCAAAAGCAACAGCAGCAAAGCACCACCATGCAAAGCGCGGAGACAACGGATATGACGCCAAGCGTGAGCGGCAGCGGCTTCGGGTCCATCGGCTTTTGATGCTTGAGCGGCTGGAGATACTGCACAAGGAAAACGTCTGGATTGCCGAGCCAGTTGGCGACGGAGACGATCTGTCCGCGACGCACGGCTTCCGCTACCTGCGGGTTCTGGAACTGCTGCCTGGGAAGAATCGTCAGTTGCGACGAACTGCCAGACCTCACCGCCCTTCCGTAATCTAC
>JBGUVV010000328.1:0-8730 GCA_045220525.1 Kiritimatiellia bacterium | reverse complement strand
TTCCTGCATAACGAAACTCCTCCTGCTAGCAATTTGAAACATTTTAACATATTATGTTGCAGAATGCAAGAGGGACAGTTGTTATTGTCGCGTCGCACCCTTTACATCGCTTAATTTAGCCGTTTTCGCTCGTTTTCGCGCCCTATAAGCATGATTTCTCCTCCCTTTCTTGCCTAAAAGCGAGAGGAATAATACACTATCTTTGTCCAAAAGTCAACGCCCCGACCAGTTGTGGACAAATTTGAGAACGCCACCTTCTCCTCCGTTCTCCTTGCGCCGCCTATGTAGGATGCCGGTCATTTCTCTTCAAGCAGGATGGTGCATATCTTCTCGATGTCCCCTTCCGTGAAACCGAGGTCAATGACTTTCGCGGGGCCTGTCCCCGCTTGACGAGGACATGATAGCAAATATCCCGGGAACAAACATTTCCCGAATCTTTCCCAAATCTTTCCTAGGTATTGAGACTGGCGGGGCTAGCGGGGTCTGTCCCCAAGGATTCCAAGGATTCCGGGGTCTGTCCCCAAGGATTTCAAGGATTCAAGGATTCATTTCCGCTTCTCTGCGCATTTGCCGAAGCGCTCTTCGATCAGCCGGCCAAGCGTCACGACGCGGATTTTGCGCTCGGCGAGAAGCTGTGCAAAGCGCTCCGTCTTTCCGAACCATTCCGCGCTCTTCCCCGGAAGATTCCTGTAGCTCAAGTGCGTGAGCAGAATGTAGTCCTTCCCTTCGGCAAGCCGTTTCTCGACACGCGCGAGGATTTCTTCGGGCGTAATCTCCGCACCTTGATCAAAATAGTACATCGCAGTATACCTCATGCTCCAGCGACTTTCGCATCGCCCGTGCCTGCCTATGCAGGAATCTGCGCCGACATAGCCGAACTCGCGTCCGTATATCTTCTCTATCGCATCCTGCGAGAATCCAGGACACCACCCGCCGGGACGTATCCAGATCCTCGGCGGAGGAATGCCGTGCCGGCTGAATCCGTCGCGGGCAACCGAGGCAAGTTCGCGCAAAAGCCCGTCGCAAGGCTGCAACGCCGCCTGGTCGAACACGGTTACGTCGCACTCGTCCGTGTCTAACGCCTTGTCTATCTTCCTCCCCCAGAAATCACGCAGGGAGAAGTCTTTGGAAAGCCCATACACCTCGTCATTCGACGGAAATTTCACGAACGTGTACATGGCCTTCCCTAGCTTGCCTTTCGAGACGACAAGCTTCCCGTCAGACACCCTCGCCCGTATCTTGCGGTTGGACGGATGCGCAGCATCGACGACGCAGTCGAAGAACACCCTGCGGGTCTTATCGTCGGCATCATGGGCAAACGGAAGTTTTCTTGCACGCTCGAACGACGCGGAGTCTGGATATGCCATCGAATAAAGGTTGTGGCTCGGAGTATGGTCCATTATCTCGTGTCCGCGCGCGGCGAGCTCCTTGAGGCACTTGCCCTGTGCATCGTCCAAACGTACGGCGTTGACGGCAAGACTGCACCTGAATCCATGCCGCTCGAACGTCTCGCACACCTGACGCCAGTCCGCAGGGGAATGGCAGTCGTCGATGCGCATCACAAAGGCTGGGCCGCCGTCCGCCGCAAAGCCACTCCCCGCAGCAAGCGCCGCGGACAAAAGCGCCGAAACCCAAATCTTCTTCATAAAGACTGTTCCTTTCATTTCATGTCGACCCTACGATGTTTTCAAGCACCGGCATTATCTCATATCCCAACGCCATTGTCAAACCCCGACCAGTTGTGGACAAATTTAACTTAAATGTCGCAGTTGGATGTCACCCTTGCTCGTGTTAGCCACAAAGAACAGGAGAAACAGATAGATGTCTCAAATTCTGACTTTTCTCCTCTTTCTCCTGTTCTTTGTGGCCAAGATTATACAGCTAGGAATTTCAACTGCGATTTTTAGGTTTAGACATTCCTTTCGACCCTCTTTGCATTATCTAAATTTTAGCCGTGTAGGAGTGTAGAATGTGTAGATTTACGAGCCAACTATGACAGTGAGAACGTGGCAAATGCGCCCTTGCGCTCCTGCAAGACGAACTCGCGCTCCGGCTGGCTGCCACCGGGGCGGCCGTTGAAATAATCGACCTGCGTAAGCGACATGACGGCGCGATCACCAAAGGCGCGAAATGTCGCAAAGCCGATGTCGCCCCAATGTCCCGTGGACGGCAGGCACACGTGCTTTAGGAATCGCCCCCTGTGGCTGGCGTAGGTGTAGTCGCGTTCTCATCCCTCGCCCACCTTGGCGGGGACCCCAAGAAAGGCCCATTTTTCAAGGGTTTTGCGGGGTCTGTCCCCGTATGTTTGGGGCCATGACCTTCTTCTGCGCCTCCGGCACAAGCGCGACGGCCTCGCCGCCAACAGGCGCAATGGGCACTACCGCCGCAAGGCCAGTCCCAGCGGCAAGCACAAGGGTTGCAACTATGACGTTATTCGCATTCATTTCTACTGTCTCTCCATGATTCTCCGGCTACCGCGGCTTGCGGGAGTCCGTTGTCCCGCTGCGCAACGAAAAGACCACGTTGTCGAAAGTGACGCCGTCGGCATAGGCGACGTAAAGTCCATAGACCGGAAGCCTAAGATGGCCGAACATCGTCGCCTCGGGATATTTCCCGTCCATCGACGAATTCGGTTCCGAGATTTCGCGATCGTCGGAATCTTCGCCGACACATTCAATCTTGATGTTCTGCAGCAGTATGTCCGACGGGCGGCAGCCTGCGACGCCGGTGATCGAACTCGGAATCCGGGACTCGGCTCGGCCGCGAACGTTCCGCACGGCGATTCTGCGGAGCACATGGGCCTTCCCCGGCGGAATCGCGCAGGCGCGGTTGGTGCGCGAGCCGCCGCGCACGAATATCGGAACCTTGCATCCGCTCATTTCCACGCCATCCACCGTGATGTCCTCGACGGTGCCGCCGTCAACGCATTCGATGGCAATCGCGCATATGCCCGCGCCAGCGAGATAGTCCGGCGCACCGTCGACTTCCGGTGCGTTCAGCAAGTCTTCCGGCATCGGTGCGTAGTCGCGGTACACGCGACGCGGCGCTTCGACCACGACGTTTTCGAAGCGGATGTTCCTCACGGTTCCGTGCGTCGCCGTGCCAATCTTTATCGCATTGCAGTGCGTCCTCGCGACCGTGCCGCGAACGACCACGTTCTCAACGACATAGCCGGGGTCGTTCGACTTTATGCAAAGCGCATCGTCGCCGCAGTTTACGTCGCAATCCTCGATGACCGCATTCTTCGCCTCGATGTCGAAACCGTCGTTGTTGCGGTTGGCGCAGCTGTCTATCTTAATACCCCTTGCGGCGACACCGTCGCACCGCTTGAACACGACGCCCCAGCACGCCGCGTCACGAAGAACGAAGTTCTCCAGATTAACGCCGCGACAGTCCGCGAAGAAAAGTCCGCGCGGACGCAGGCCCTCCTTGCAGCCCATTGCGTCGAGAGCGCCGCGCTTGGGATTCCACGCCGCCCCGTTGCCAAAAATCTCGCCTTCGCCCGTCACGGACACGTTGGTCGCCCCTATCGCCGAGACGACGGCGCTCCATGTTCCTTCGGAGTACGGCAACATGCGATTGCGGTAGTTCTCGATTCCTACCGCGCCTTCCAGAACGGCATTCCTCTCAAGATGCAATCGCACATTACTCTTGAGTTCAAGCTCGCCGACTAGGTGGCGCCCTGCAGGAACGACGACTGTGCCGCCGCCACGCGCCTCAGCCGCGTCTATTTCGGCCTGCCAACGCGCCGTCCTTTCCGCGACAGATGGCTCGCGCTCCGTGCGGCGTGCCATCCTGCTGTCCGCGAAGTCCATGAAACGCTCCCAGTCGTCGGCCCTGAGCTTGTGCCCACCCTCGTGGATGTGGTAGCCCATGTTTGCCTCAAGACCCGCAGCCTGCCAGACGTCGTGCGCGGAATCCCACGCAGCCTTCTCCGCATGAGGGCCCGCCCACTTGTCCTCGGTTGCGCTCGCCACATAGAGAAGGCGCGGCGCAACAAGGCGCATCAAATCGTCCGCGTCGTGCGTGATTTCAATGTCACGGTCGACCCATTCCGTGAACGCTGGACAGAACCAGTTCGGGAAATTATACAGTATCTGCCTGAAGTTCTCAGCCTTCTCAAGCCCGAGCCGCGAGAGCTTCGCACCCCCGCATCCCGATCCGTTGGATACAACCATCGCGAAGCGCGTGTCCTGGGCACCCGCCCACAGTGCCGTCTTCCCGCCGCGGCTGTGCCCGACCACGGCCACGCGGGAGGCGTCGAGCTCGGGACGCGTCTCGATCCAGTCCATGACGCGCGAGTGCCCCCACGCCCATGCGCCGAGAGTTCCCCAGCTCGTCGCGCGGCGGACGACGTTCGTCGCATTGCGGTCGCCCGTGGCGAGATAGGCGATCACGCCCTGCGGCCAGCGCCACAGGTCGCCGGAGTAACGCGCCGCGTTCGGCGCGACGTCGTTGAAGTTCCACCTGACGTACGCATAGCCGCGCGAGACGATGGCGTTAGTCGGAATGCCGTCGTAGTCGCCGGGCTTGAAATCCGGCGCCTTTCCGCAGACGTGGTCGCCGAACAGGAACACGGGAACGGGACGCGCAGCATCCGCATCGTCAGGCAGGACGCACGTGATGTCGATCTTGATCTTGCCACCGAAGAACGACACGCTTCTTTCTCCAAACGTCTCGTCGCTCGGCCTTCCGACCGGAGTCGTGCCAAACTGGTGTTCTCGAAACCATTGAAGCGTTTCTTCGCGATCAAACGCGCTGGCGTTCGCCGCCAGCGCAAGCGCGAAGGCGGATAACACAATTGTCTTTACACGTTTCATTGATAGCATTCCTTGAAAACAACCATGCAACAAGAGAATACGCCCACTCATCTCACACGGTTGCGTTCCCTCGTTCCTGTTTTAGCGATTCCATCCACACGTTGTTATGTATTATACCAAAAAGAGAGGCGCGGGTGCACCTTCCTCCCCTTCAACTCCGCCTTCACAAGCAGAAACTCAAGATTCTCCTTTGCCTTTTTCGCCATCGTTTTCGACTCCTTTCGCGTTATCTTGCAGAATCGCGCGATTTTATCGCCAAAAACAACACCGTCTCAAGGGTCTCTCCCTACAAAATCCTGTCTCAGCTGATTGGCTTTCACTTCTCCATGATCAAGCCCTGATGCCCTGCGGGAATGACCGCCTTGCCGCGAAAGAACGCGCCAATATCTGGATTCCCGGTGAGCGAATACTCGCGGAGCAACTTCGGCTTTGTCGGCACCGCAAAGTCCCACACGGACGCCTTACGTCCGCTGCGGTGAGTCAACAGGACAAGGCTCCCCTCCGCACGCGGAACACCGCATGCTGCGTCATCCATGATCGGATCGGACAAGACCCCGTTCCTGTCTACAAACGCAAACGCCGGCTTCCGGTTCACGCTGACCGTGTAGAGGTAGCGGTCGCCTCCGAAAAGGCACACTCCGCCTTGCTGCGTGCCAAAGACGGGCAAATCGCCCCGCTCCGGCTTGCAGATGAGCTTCGGCTTGTCGCCGGCTACATCCAGCCATATCAAGCCCCTTCCGGGGTACAGCACGGGGAAGCGTCCGCCCAGCGCACCGTCGGCGGGATATTTGTGCCACTGGCATGTGGCGAAGAACCTCAGCAACGGCTTCTCCGCGCGAAAATCGGCAAGGGAATAGACGTCGTAAGACCCACGGGCCGAAAGCATGACCATGTCGCCCTCGACAGGCCAGCACCAGAATGCGACGGAACTTCCATTAACTGACGACCTGCGGGTCACTTCCCTGAACTTCGCAGGAGATTGAAGATCATATACGGCAAAGCCATCCAGTCCCTCCGCCGTGACAAGCCTGTCGCCGACAAAGCAGCAGTCCGTCACGCGGTGGCTGCCAGAAAGCTCACCAAGTTTCGTGAAGCCATCCTTCGACAGGCGCAGGACATGGAGTCCTGCGTCGCCAAATGCCGCGTACGCGACGTCTCCGCGAATCGTGACCGTCCGCGCCTGCCCTGATGCCTTCGGCCTATAGACAAAGAACTTGTCCGCATCCGTTGGATACGCCTCCTGGTATCCGGCATTCGCCGGCGGCGCCCCCTTCGGCCGCGCTGGCGGCTCCACCCCCTTGAACGGAACCACCCAAAGCCCGCCCGGGGCGCTGGACACGTAGACGCATCCAACGCCTACGGCGCATGAGCTTATCGCCCCCGACGGCCAGTTCTTCCCCTTCTGCGGGATGCAGAGCCGTGAGACAGGCTTTGGATGGACTGGATCCCTTACGTCCACGACGAAAAAGCCGTTGTGGCTGTCGCAGCAGAATGCGCAGCCGTTCGCCACGCGAACGGTCCAGAAATCTTCATTGCGCGGTTTGAAGACTGGAAAGTTCATGCGAGAGACCCATTTTGGCTTCGCCGGATCAGCAAGCGAAAAGATGTCAAGACCCCTCCCCGCGCCAACGGAATCAGACACCTCGCGCAGATGCCTGTTCTTGGCGTCGTGCCCCGTCGAGCAGTAGAGGTAATCTCCGTCGATCTCCAGTCCGTCGCCGAATCCGCCAAGTTTCAACTTTCCGATTTCCCTGAAGTTCTTCAAGTCATGCGCATCGAACACCGTGACGGCTCCGCCGCCCCATTCGCCGGAGTACAGGTACCCGTCGCGATACCGGTTCGACTGGGACTCGCCCGTCTTTCTTATGCAGACGTGCTTGGGGTTGTCGGGGTCGGACACGTCGACCACCTCGACGCCGTTTATGCGCTCCGAGAGGAACGCAGTCGTGCCGACGACGTCTATGCCCGTCGCGAACTCGACGGAATCGTAGCGCGAACGGAGCTTCATGTTCCTCGGGTCGCGCGCATCGACGATGCGGAGCCCAGTTTCGCGCGAAACGACATAGACGAAACCGTTTTGCGAAACTACCTGCCTGTTGTTGTCCATCCCGTCAAGGCTGCCGAGCACGGTAGGATTGGCAGATTCCGACACGTCAAGAGCATAGAGCGTCCCGCCGCCTATCGCATAGAGCGTCTTACCCTCGAGGCAGAGCCCCATCATCGATTCCGCCAGCCCCGGCACCTTCCGGCACGAATCCAGGGAAACTTCCCTCCAGTCATCAGAGGCGAACACACAAGACACCGCCGACATGGCGAGCAACGAGATAATCTTCATCCGTTTCATCGTCCTTATCCTATTCTAGTCGAAGTCGTCATTTCCCAGCTCTCCTCTCCGCCCTTTCGTGCTTCTAGCCACAAAACGCGCAAAGGTCATTTTACAACGGTTTCGCGAGGTCCCCATCAGGTTCTCTGCTCTTGAATTCCAAGGCACCGCCGGACACGAGTTCACGCGTAGAGATGCGCCAGTCGGCAAGTTCGCGTCCGTTGAAATACGGCCTTGCGGATCTCGGTGCGGCCCTCACGCGCGGATCGACCTTGATGGAAAGTCTGCCGCCGCGCACGTCCACTTCCGCCGATTCCACGGCAGGAATCGTCACGAACCAATACGGCGAGCCGGACTGAGGCACAAGGCCAAGCGAACTCAAGACATACCAGGAACTTGTCGCGCCGCTGTCATTGTTGCCTGGAAGACCGCCCGGGCCGTCCGCGAAGCGCGTCCTGCGGACAAGGTCGTGCAACTCCGCGACGCGGTCGGGGCGGCCAACGAAATAATAAGACGAGATTGAATCCATGTCGGACTCGTTGTTGAGTCCCTCGAACCTGCCGGGGCGCTTGATGCGATCCGTTTCGGGCGTCCATCCAGACAGATCGTCGTTGAACGCGAAGAAGTCGTCCAAAAGCTTCTCGAACTTCACCCTGCCGCCGACGAGATACATCCGCGCATCCATATCGACGTGGGGACGGAACGAATAGTTCATCTCGTTGCCTTCGTAATACTTCGCCCCCTTCGGCATAAGCCCAGTCTGCGGATCGTAGGCCGTCCGCCAGATTGCGGATTTCGCCCGCCATCCCTTCGCCTCGCCATCGTTCCCGGTCTCCGCGGCAACTGTCGCCGCCGCATCGTATGCACCCGCGAGGTCGAGAATGTGCGTCGGGGAATGCTTTGTCACGTCGATTCCGAGAAACTCCCGCTCAAAAAAAGGCATCAGCCGGGAAACGTCTTCCTTCCGCACTGCGCCCGCATGGAAGAGATCAGCCATCACATACGAGGGAAGCGCAATCGCCTGGCTGTCGCTGCGCTCGTAGCGCGGCAGCATCGTGAACCAGTTCGGGAAGAAGCCGTGCTTCTCGGACGTCGCAAGCATCGACCGGGCGATCCTGTCCGCTGTTTCGGGCTGCGAGAGCATGACAAGCGGCAGCTGGGTCCTGTACATGTCCCAGACTGTCGCGAAATCGCAGAAGCCGACGCGCTGGTCGGACGGATTCAACAGCGAATGGTAGAGCGCAGAATAGAAACGCCACTCAAGTTTCGGGTCGGCGAACTTCGCACGGACACGTCCAAGCGTCTTCGCCCATGCCGCATCCGCCTTTGCACGCGCCGCGTCAAATCCTGCCGTGAGTGCCGCATCCGCCTCGTTCAGCGCCGCATCGACGCTTTCGCGCGAAACCGCAAGAACGCCCTCTTCAGCGCCATTCATGCGCAACGCGAAATGAACGGGAACGCCATAAGGCCAGATCGTCCCGCTCCATGTGTCTTTTGTCCGCACCTTGAGATCAACGCGGTCGATACGGTCTGTCCGGCTCCCGAACACGGCGAGGTTCTTCAGGTCTATTTCCAGCCGCCCGCCCG
>JBGUVV010000327.1:0-3937 GCA_045220525.1 Kiritimatiellia bacterium | reverse complement strand
GATCGTAGTAAAGCGAGAGCAGGGAATTTACGTGCTCCGACGCGACGAAGACTACGTCGCCGCCGCGGCCGCCGTCGCCGCCGTCTGGCCCGCCGAACTCGACAAGAGCCTCGCGGCGCATCGAAACCGCGCCGTCGCCGCCCTTTCCCGAACGGACGTGCACGTCGACCTGGTCTATGAACATCTTTGCCTTCATTGCGATGGCGCCTATCAGTCGCGCCTTACCCTTTCGCGGGTCTTCTGGAAGAATGCGTAGAGAGACGGCACGAAGACTATGCCGATCAACGTGGAGGAGAGCATGCCGCTCGCCGTGCAGATGCCGATCGCCTTCATCGACGCCGCGCCGGCGGAGTTGGCGAATATGAGCGGGGCTACGCCGATGATAAAGCTCCACGCCGTCATCTGGACGGCCCGGAACCTGAGCGACGCGCCATCGCGGGCGGCATCTTCGACGGGGACGCCCTCCCTGCGGCGCTGCCGCGAGAACTCGACCATGAGAATCGCGTTCTTGGCGGAAAGGCCTATCAGCATCACGCATCCGAGCTGGGCATAGACTGAAAGCGCCGTGCCCGTCAGCCACAGCCCGACGAACGCGCCAGTGACCGCGAACAGAACCGACAGCATGACCGCCAGCGGCATCGTCCAGCTCTCGTACTGCGCCACGAGGAACAGATACGCGAACACTATTGCGGCGGCCATGAGCCATGCAAGCTTGCCCTCGTTCTCCTTCTCCTGGAGCTGCACGGGGCCCCACTCGATGTCGAAGCCTTTCGGCTTTGGCGCGGTTTCGATGAATTTCATGATCTCAGACGAGGTGACGCCCTTGACGGGAACGACGTCGCACCATGCTGCAAGCATCTTGTTGTAGCTCATCGTCTCGCGCGTGCCTACGATGTACTCGAGCGTGCCAAGCGACGAAAGCGGCACGGCGTCGCCTTTTGGCGTCGGTATGCGTATCGCCAGCACGTCGGAAATCCCGCCGCGGTAGTCGGGGTCGTTCTGGAGCTTCACCTGGTAGACGCCGCCCTTCAGGTTGAAGTCGTTCACATAGTACGAGGCCAGCTTGTTCTGCAGCGTCGCGAACACGGTCTTCGGGGTGAGCCCGAGAAGCTCGGCCTTCCTGCGGTCGAGCTTCAGCTCAATCTGCGGAGTGGAGCAAGTGAAGCCGTGAACGGCCGACTTGACCCTCGGATCCGCCTTGAGCGTCGCGATGAATTCGTCGACGGCGACAAGAAGCTCCGACGGCTCGCAGCCCATGATCGAGCAGAAGTTGAAGCCTACGCCGGAGGAGCCGCCGAGCCCGCGTATGGCAGGCGGCTGAGAGAAGTAGAAGTCGCCCGCATAGAGGTCGGCCACTGCCTTGCGTATCTCGTCCATGACGCGGTCGATGCGCAGCTCCGGCGTCTTGCGGTCGTCCCAGTGATCCAGGCGGATGAGTCCTCCTGCCAGGTTCTCGCCCGAGCCCCACATGCCGTTCGAACCGCAGCGGGACGAAATGGACTGCACGCCGGGTATCTTCGACACGCGGTCGTGGAACTCGTCAACTACCGCGATGGTGCGCTCCAGCGACTGCCCCTCGGCAAGCCGGACGTACCACGAGATGTAGCCGCGGTCCTCCTTCGGGAGGAACGTCGTAGGCACTTTGCCGGATACCAGCCACAGGGCGGCGGCGAAGGCCGCCAGCACCAAAAGGGCCAGCAAGCAGTGGCGCACGAAGAGCCCGACGAACTTGAGGTAGCCGCGCCGCGAGACATCAAGAGTCCAGTTGAAAGGCGCGAACACCCAGAGAGGCTTCTCCCTTGGCGGCTTCAGGAGATACGCGCAGAGAACGGGCGAGAGGACGAGCGCGACGGTCGTGGAAAGGCAGAGCGCTATGCACATCGTGACCGCGAACTGCACGTACATCATGCCCGTCATGCCGGAATAGAACGCAAGGGGGATGTAGCACGACACCGTGACGAGCGAGGTCGCTATGATCGCGCTCGTTATCTGCGACATCGACTTGGAAGCCGCCTCCTTCGCTGAAAGCCCTTCGCGCTGCATGAGCGACTGCGCGTTTTCGACGACGACGATCGCGTCGTCTACGAGCGAGCCTATGACAAGGATGAGCCCGAACATCGTCAGCACGTTCACCGTGTAGCCGAGCGGATAGAGGAACGCGAACGTCCCGAGGAGCGAGATCGGTATCGCTATCGCGGGGACGAACGTCGCGCGAAGGTCCTGCAGGAAGAGATAGGTAATGGCGACGACGAGCAAGAGCGCGATCACAAGCGTCTTGAAAGTCTCCTTAAGGAACACGAGCGTGAACGCAGTCGTGTCGTCGCCGAGGACGCCCTCCACGCCGGCGGGTAGGCGGGCGATCCACTTCTCCACCTCCTTCTTCACCCGCTCGGCCGTCTCGACGGCGTTCGCGTCCGGCGACTTGTAGACCTCGAGATAGACGGCGGGGCTCTCGTTGAAGCGGCTTCGCACGGTGTAGCCCTTGGCGCCAAGCTCGACGCGCGCGACGTCCTTGACGAGGACCTGGGCCCCCGTCTCGGGATTCGTCCTTATCACGATGTTCTCGAACTCCTCCTTCGTCTTGAGGCGCCCCTTGACGTTCAGCTTGAAGTTGATGTACTTGTTGGCGTACTCGCCTCCTACCGTGCCTGCGGCGGCCTGGATGTTCTGCGACTCTATCGCCGACTTTATCTCCGATATCTGCACGTTGAGGCCGGCGAGCTTGATCGGGTCGAGCCATACGCGCATCGCGTACGTACGGCCAGAGGCCTCCACCTGCCCAACGCCGTCAAGTCGCGCTATGGCGTCGGCGATCTGCTTCTCGACGAAGTTCGAAAGGTCCATCAGGTCCATCTCGCGCCCGTCCGTCATGAACACGTACATCACCATGCGGTCCTCGGGGCGCTTCTTCACGGTAATGCCGCTCTGCGTCACCTCCGTCGGGAGCTTGGGCTCCGCGCGCTTTACCGCGTTCTGCACGTTCATGAGCGCCACGTTCGACGGAGTCCCCGGGCGGAACGTGCAGTAGCAGTTGTAAAGCCCCTTCATCGAGCAGTTCGACTTGTAGTACCAGATGTCCTCTACGCCGTTGATCTGGTCTTCGAGTATCTGAGCCACCGAGTCGGAGAGGTCCTGCGTACCCGCGCCGGTGTAGGAGCAGGTCACCGTTATCGTGACCGGAGTGATCTGCGGGTACTCCGCAACCGCCATGCGCGAAAGGCATATCGCGCCGCACAGCGCGATGAGAATCGCCACCACCCACGCGGCACGCGGATGGTCGATGAAGACCTGGGAGAAGCTCCGTCTCATTGCGCCGCCTTGACTATGTCGCCCCTGCGGACCTTGTGCGCTCCGTCGGCCACGATCCTGTCGCCAACCTTAAGGCCCTTCTCCACGAACATCCAGTCGCCGCTCTGGTCGCCGCGGGCAATCGTCCGCCGCTCGACCTTGCCGTCGGCGCCAACCGCCCATACGTACGGGCCCTGCGTATCCTGGAGGACCGCAGTAGGAGGTATCGCAGGCCTCATGACTCCCTTTCGGGCGGCTATCTCCACCGACACGACTCCGCCGGGGACGAGAACCTTGTCCTTGTTGTCGAAGAGCGCATACACCGTAAGCGTATCTGTAAGCTCGTCCGACATGTTGTCGGTGTATTCAATCCTTCCGTCGTCCCCAGGGTACATGCTGCCGTTTGCGAGCGTCAGGCTGAGCGAGGCGTCTTCCGCCGTGATTTCCGGCTTCTTCCCGATTATGTCGAGTATCTCGCGGTTGGAAACCGAGAACTTCACGCGGATGGGGGACGTCTGCACAATCGTCACGAGCGGCTGCGAGCCGGCGGTGACGTAATTGCCCTTCGTCTTCGCCGTGGACCCGATCTTCCCGGTTATGGGCGCCACTATCGTGCAGTGCTTGAGATCGTCTTTCGCCGCGACAAGCT
>JBGUVV010000326.1:0-8468 GCA_045220525.1 Kiritimatiellia bacterium | reverse complement strand
GCGTTCATGAAGGGCTATCGTCCCCAGTTCTACATCCGCACGACGGACGTGACGGGCGACATCCAGCTCCCCGAGGGCGTCGAGATGGTCATGCCGGGCGACAATGTCGAGCTCAGCGTCAAGCTGATCGCGCCTGTCGCGCTTGAGGAGAAGATGCGCTTCGCTATCCGCGAGGGCGGCCGCACGGTCGGCGCCGGAACGGTTTCGAAGATCATCAAGTAAGAAATCGCGTCCTGTGAGATGCCTGCCCGCCTGCACGGCCGCCAGTGGTCGGCCGGGGCGGCGGGCGGGTTCTGAATCTCGCAGGGTCCGAGGGAGCAGGAAAAATGCGAGATCTCGCTATTTTGGCTTGCGGAGAATGCAAGAGGCGCAACTACACTACGACCCGCAACAAGAAGACTATGACTGAGCGGCTCGAGAAGGTGAAGTTCTGCCCGCACTGCCGTAAGCGCACGACCCACAAAGAGACGAAATAGGTCTCGGATAGGGTAGTAGCACAATGGCAGTGCAGCGGTCTCCAAAACCGCCTATGGGGGTTCGATTCCCTCCTACCCTGCCAAAGACCGAAAGAGACTGAAAATGGACATAATCAACAAGACGAAAGAGTATCTAACCGGCGTCGGCGCCGAGGCGAAACGCGTTACATGGCCCGGGAAGCACGAGCTTTGGGAATCGACGCTTGTCGTCATATCGTTCATTTTCATCCTTGCGGCGACGACGCTTGTCTGCGACAAGGTCATCGAGGGCTTCATAAGGATTGTCCACGCGGGGGCTTGACGACTATGGAAAAACAGTGGTTTGTCCTTCACACCCTGACCGGTCAGGAGACCAAGGTGCAGAAGTCCATCGAAGCTCGAGTCAAGATCGAGCGGATGGAGGACTACATCGGCCGCTGCGTGATTCCCACCGAGAAGGTTGTCGAGAAGAAGAACGGGAAGAAGCGCACGATCACCAAGAGGTTCTTCCCCGGCTACGTGCTTTCCGAGCTCGCGCTCTACGACGACGCGAGAGGTGTTGACGAATCCGGCAAGCGGGCCATATACGAGCGCACATGGCAGTTTCTGCGCGAGACGCCCGGCGTGATAGGGTTCGTGGGCGGCGACAGGCCGCAGCCGCTGAAGCGGCAGGAGATTGACGCGATACTTCTGGACAGGCCTTCCGGCGGTCCCGACGTCGCGCGTCCGAGAGTGAATTTCAACGTCGAGGAGACGGTGAAGATAGTTGACGGCGCGTTCATGGGTTTGACGGGCCAGATCAGCATGGTGGATCCCGACAAGGGCAAACTCAAGGTCGAGGTGCAAGTCTTCGGCCGCAAGGTCCCTGTCGATGTCGAATACTGGCAGGTCGAGAAGGTCGCTATCGAAGAGACCTTCGAATCGGTCAAGAAGTAGGCATTAAGGTCTTGCGGTCCGTCTGTACCGGGCAGGGGTCCCCGGGAGGAGCCGCACGAAAAGGAAAGAAGAAGGAAAAATGGCTAAGAAGGTCACTGGAGTCGTAAAGCTACAGATTCCAGCCGGCGCGGCTAATCCCGCGCCTCCGGTGGGCCCGGCTCTGGGCTCTGCGGGCGTGAACATCATGCAGTTCTGCAAGGAGTTCAACGCAAAGACGGCGAAGGATGCCGGTCTCGTCATACCGGTCATCATCACGGTTTACCAGGACCGCAGCTTCTCGCTGCAGTTCAAGTCGCCGCCGGCTTCCACGCTCCTCAAGAAGGAGGCGGGGCTCGCCAAGGGCAGCGGCGTTCCCAACAAGAACAAGGTCGGCAAGGTCACGAGGGCGCAGCTCCTCAAGATAGTGGAGCTCAAGAAGGCCGATCTCAACACCGACGACCCCGAGCAGGCCGTCAAGATGATCGAGGGCACGGCCCGCAACATGGGAATCGAGGTGGTCGAATGAGCAGGCACGGCAAGAGATATCTCAACGCCCTCAAGAAGGCTCCCAAGAAGGCCGTTTCGGTCGAGGAAGCCGTCAAGTTCGTCAAGGAGAACGCGGGCGCCAAGTTCGACGAGACCGTCGACGTGTATTTCCGTCTCGGCTCCGACCTCACGAAGGGCGACACGGCCGTCCGCGGCACGGTCAAGCTTCCTAACGGCTCCGGCAAGACCGTCAAGGTCGCGGTGTTCGCGGGCGGCGACGCGGCGGAAGCCGCCAAGGCCGCTGGCGCTGACTTCGTCGGCATGGCCGACCTCATCGAGAAGGTCGTCAAGGAAGGCTGGTGCGGCTTTGACGTCGCGATCGCGACCGTCGAGGCGATGAAGGAAGTCCGCAAGTGCGCGAGGGTCCTCGGTCCGAGAGGCCTCATGCCCAACCCGAAGACCGGCACCGTCACCGACGACACGGCCACCGCCGTGAAGGAGGCGAAGGGCGGCAAGGTCGATTTCCGCATGGACAAGACGGGCAACCTCGCCGTTGTCGCCGGAAAGCGCAGCTTCGAGGCCGACAAGCTCGTCGGCAACATCAAGGCGGTCATCGCCGCCGTCAACGCGGCCAAGCCGTCTGCGGTCAAGGGCGCGTTCGTCAAGTCGATAACCATCGCCACCACGATGGGCGTCGGAGTTCCCGTTGTCGTCTCCAACGACGCCGAGTGACCTGAAGGAGGTAACTTAAGATGAGAGTTGAAAAGATTGCCATTCTCGGCGAAGTCGCCGAACGGGTCAAGGATTCCGACTACTGCTTCATCATCGACCACGGCGGCGTGACGGTCGCCCAGTTCGCGAAGCTCCGCAAGGACCTGCGCGCGCAGCAGAGCCGCCTCCTCGTCGTCAAGAACACCTTCATGGCGAAGGTCGCCAAGGACAGGGGCTGGAGCGAGGAAGTCAACGCGATGTTCGCCGGCAACACGGCGATCGTCACTGGCCACGGCGAGGCGACTGCGGTTGCCAAGTCCATCATGGCGTTCGTCAAGGACTCCAACGGCAAGGCGGCCGTCAAGGGCGCAGACTACGACGGCAAGATCGTCGATGCGGCCATGGTCGAGGCGCTTTCCAAGGTTCCCGGCAAGGACGAGCTCAGGGCCACGCTTCTCATGCTCCTCAAGGAGCCTGCGACGCGTCTTGCGCGCGTCCTCTCCGAGAAGGCGAAGAAGGGCGATTCCGCTCCTGCCGCCGAGGCTGCTCCCGCCGAGGCACCCGCCCAGGCGTAACGAAAACAGTTTCCTTCAGATGAAAAACGCTGAAGGTTGACAAGTAAAAAAAGGAAAAAGAAAAATGACAAACGAAGAGATAATCAAGGAGCTGTCCGGAAAGACGGTTCTCGAAATCAATGACCTCGTCAAGGCCCTCGAAGAGGCGTGGGGCGTTTCCGCCGCCGCCGCTGTCGCAGTCGCCGCTCCTGGAGCCGGTGCTGCCGCCGCCGAGGAGAAGACGGAGTTCGACGTGATCCTCAAGGCCGCTGGCGCCAACAAGATCGCGGTCATCAAGGAGATCCGCGCGATTACCGGACTCGGGCTCAAGGACGCCAAGGACATGGTCGACGGCGCTCCGAAGAAGGTCAAGGAAGCCATCGCCAAGGACGAGGCCGAGAAGATCGCCGAGCAGCTCAAGAAGGCTGGCGCGGAAGTCGAGGTCAAGTGATTTTCGCCTGACTGATACGACACTCAAAAGGGGCCGCGGCTATTCTGCGGCCTTTTTTGATTCATCTGGCAAGGGAAAAGCAGGGAGAGGGCAATGACGCTGGCAGAACTTGAAAAGGCCAAGGCCGCAAGCCTTGAAGAGATCGCGGCGGCGGCGGACGCATCCGCCGCAGAGGCGCTTCGCGTGAAGTACATCGGCCGCAACGGCTCGATACCGGCCCTGATAAAGGCCATGAAGGACGTCCCGAAGGAGGAGCGGCCCGCTTTCGGAAAGGCGGTCCAGGCGTGGAGGGCAGAAGTCGAATCCGCTCTCGCCGCGAAGCTCTCCCGCTCTTCGCAGGAGGCGTTCGACGGCGACCTCACGCAGCCCGGCCGCTGGTTCGGGCTCGGCCTGCGCCATCCCCTCACCCGTGTTGTCGAGGAGACGGCCCGCATATTCGGCAGGCTCGGCTTCACAGTCGCCGACGGCCCGGAGCTCGAGACGCGCTTCAACAACTTCACGGCGCTCAACACGCCCCCTCACCATCCTTCGCAGGACCGCGCCGACACTTTCTGGTTCGGCGAGGACTGCCTCCTTCGCACGCAGACATCGCCGGTGCAGATCCGCACGATGCTTGCGAACAAGCCGCCCGTGAGGGTCATATGCCCCGGGCGCACCTTCCGCCGCGACACGACCGACGCGACGCACTCCGCGAACTTCCACCAGATCGAGGGCCTCTACGTGGACAACCTTCCCGAGAAGCCCGTCTCGCTCGCGGACTTGAAGTCCGTCCTCTCCTACTTCGCGAAGGAGATGATGGGGCCCGGCGTAACAGTGAGGTTCCGCCCGCACTTCTTCCCGTTCACCGAGCCGTCCGTAGAAGTGGATTTCACATGCCATGTCTGCAAGGGCAAGGGCTGCTCCGTGTGCAAGCAGTCGGGGTGGATCGAAGTCGCTGGAGCCGGCATGGTTGATCCCCGCGTTTTCAGGCACGTCGGCTACGACCCCGAAGCGGTCTCCGGCTATGCGTTCGGCTTCGGCGTCGAGCGCATCGCGATGATTAAATACGGCATCCCCGACATTCGCTGGCTTTACGAAAACGACGTCCGGTTCCTCCGGCAGCTTGGATGATGGACAGGCACTCCAAGAGGATGACCTTCCGGTTTCTCGGAACCGGCACCTCCGTTGGAGTGCCGCAGATCGGATGCACGTGCAAGACTTGCACGTCGGCGGATCCGCGAGATACAAGGCGCAGATGCGGAGCCTACGTCAGAATGGGGGACGTGGGCCTTCTCATCGACACGCCTCCCGAAATGCGCGAGGCATGCATTGCCTACGGCATAGACCGCGTTGACGCGATTGCGCTTACCCACTCTCACATGGATCACGTGGCGGGCTTTGACGACGTCAGGCGGTTCAATACGATAAACGGAAAGACGGTCCTCCCGTGCTATGCGAGCGCCGAGACAGAGGCGCAGATGCACCGCATATTCCCCTATGTAGGCGTCAAGGGCGGGGAGAACGGCCTCTTTCGCCCGCAGGTCGCCTTTCACAACGCCGATTTCTTCAGCGTCGGCGGGATCGAGGTAGAGCGCTTCTCCGTTGAGCATGGCTTTCCCTGTTGCGGCTATCTCCTCAATGGCGCAATCGCATACGTCAGCGACTGCCATGCGCTTCCCGAAAGCGCGGTGGAGCGAATTTCCGGAGTCGGGATACTTGTCATAGACTGTCTTCGCGAGCGCCCCCATCCGACGCACCTGTCGAAGGACGAGGCGCTTTCGATAATCGAGAGAATCGCCCCCGGAAGGGCATACATAACCCACATGTGCCACGACCTCACCCACGAGGAATGGCTTGAAAGGCTGCGCGGCACATGCGTCGAGCCTGCATACGACGGGTTGGAACTGGAGGTATAGATGAACTATGCACGACTTTTCCCGATAGCGTCGGCATTCGCCGCAATCATTGCCGCGAATCTCTCCGCCGTTGCCGCGCAGAGCGAGATCAGGGTCGATCTTGCGCTTGACGTCTCGGACTATGTCGTCGGCGAGCGCTTGAGGTGCGTCGTTGACGTCGTCAATTCGTCGCCCGATCGCATTGCCGTCGGAACGACACGTGTCTTCTCCGGCTCCGGTGACGATCGGCGCGTCAAGGAGATCGTGGAGGGCGAGGACAGGCTTTTTGTCGAAGTCTTCAGGGCCGTCGACATGTCGCAGCTTGAGCGCATAGGCACCAGGGCCTTCGTGTCCCCGTTTTTCATCGACGCAGGAGAGGGGCAGAAGCTCGAGGCGTTTCTTGCAGACCACTATGCCCTTCACGAACCCAATCGCTATCTCGCAAAGCCGGTCCTCGTCCATCGCGGCATGCGCTACGAGGGCCAGCCGCGTGCGTTCGACATCGTAAACGGAGTCAAGTCGGCAAGCGCCCTGCAGATGTTCGCAAACAGGCGGGGGCTCCAGCGCGAGTTCGAGCTTGTCTATTGGTCGCGCGGCGGCAGCGAGCACCTGTTCCTCAAGGCGCGTGACGCCGAAGGCGGCCGCCGCTGGGAGACGCGAGACCTCGGCGGGATCCTCCGCATCGAGAAGCCGACGATCAGCATCCTGCCGTCTGGCGAAGTCGTCGTCCTCCACCGTTTCGACAAGGACAATTTCATCCGCAGCGAGTTCTGGTCGCTTACAAACGCCCTTGAGTTCCGCGGCCGCACGGTCGTGAGCGACCCCGACACCGCAGGAACGGCGAGGGTCCGCGAGCTATACAAGGAAGGCGTAAAGCCAAAGACGAACCCATGGTGGAAATTCTGGTAAGATGAACATTCTGGGCATAGAGACAAGCTGCGACGAGACGGCTGCGGCCGTCGTGAGAGACGGGCGGGAGGTCGTCTCAAACGTCGTCTATACCCAGATCCCGCTGCACCAGCCATACGGCGGAGTGGTGCCGGAGGTCGCGTCGCGGGCGCATGTCGAGAAGATCGGGCCTGTCGTCGGAGAGGCGATGGAGCGCTTTCGCGCCCTCGGGGTAGGTTCAATCGACGCAGTCGCCGTGACATACGGGCCCGGCCTTTCGCCTGCGCTGATAGTCGGGCTCAACGCGGCCAAGGGGCTTGCAACTGCGAAGGGCGTTCCCCTCTACGCCGTAAACCACATCGAAGCCCACCTTCACTCGCCGTTCCTCGTGAACCCCGGCTCCGACGCCGCGCCTCCGCCAGACCCAGTTTCGACGTGCCCTGCGCTCGGCCTTGTCGCGAGCGGCGGCAACACCGTCTGGATAGACATGCCGGAATACGGCAGATACGAAGTAGTCGGCGACACGCTTGACGACGCGGCGGGAGAGGCCTTCGACAAGGCGGCGAAGCTCCTGGGCCTTGGATATCCCGGCGGGCTCAAGATAGACCGCATATCCAAGGCGTATTTCGCGGAGTTCGGGCCTGACGAGCTCGTTCCGTTCCCGAAGGGGCGGCCGCGCGAAGGCGTTTCCGCTCTCGCTGGGCTCCCGGCGGAGCTTTGCGTCTCCTTTTCCGGCCTCAAGACAGCTCTCTTGCGCCATGTCCAGAAGAACCCGTCGCTCCTTTCCTCGAAGGACGGGGAGCGCGACTTCGGCGGGTATGCCGTGACTCCCGAGGTGGCGCGCGTCGTCGCCTCGTATCAGGAGGCAATCGTCCAGGCCCTCGCCGACCGCACGCGCACGGCCCTTCGCAGGCTTGGCCGGCGAACGCTCGTCCTGGGCGGAGGCGTCTCGCTCAACTCCCGCATCAGGGCGGTATTGGGCGAGGTTTGCGCGGAAGAGGGCGTGAAGCTTGTGATGGCGAGGCCGGAATATACCGGCGACAACGGCGCGATGGTGGCGGGCCTTGCGTATTACCGGCGTGACTACGCGGGGGACGCGATGTCATTGGACGCAAATCCAGGCTTGCAGGCGGGGGACTGACATGAGAGAAAAGGCATATTGGCTGTTTGCTGTTGGCGCGTGTCTTGTCCTTGGGGCGGCGTCCGTGTGGATGGGCGGGCTCAACCAGGACGAAGGCTGGTATCTTTATGCCGCGAACCTCGTTGCCGAGGGGAAGGTCCCATACCGCGATTTCTTCTACACGCAGGGGCCGATGCTGCCAATCGTCTATTCCGCCTTCACGTGGATATGGAAGTCTTTTGGAATCCTGGGAGCGCGTGTATTCACCCTTGCCATTGGCGTGTTCGGGATTCTCCTCGCCGCCGTGCTGGCGCGGCGTCTTGCGCCGGAGGGCAGGAAAGGCGAGGCGGCGGTCGCGACGTTGCTTCTCCTGGGGTCAAACCTCTACCACATCTACTTTGTGACGATTCCGAAGACGTATGCGCTCGCCGCGCTCTTTGTGATGTCGGGCTTCCTCTTCATCGACTTGGCGCAGGCCGCGTGGAATCGCTTGCGCGGCGGATTCATATGGGCGGTAGTCTCCGGCCTCTCCCTCGCGTTCGCCTCGGGTACGCGCATATCCCTCGGCGCGATACTTTGCGTCGTCGGTCTTTTCCTGCTGGTCGCGGCATTTCGCGGCCAGCATCGGCGTGTCTTCGCCGGCTTTGTGATTGGCGGCCTCGGCGGGCTTGCGCTCGTCTATGGGCCGTTCCTCGTCTCTGACGGTGCGCGCGAGGGGCTCTTGGCCGCGCAGGCCTACCATGCCGCGCGCGGAGGCGGCGGGCACGACCTCATTTGGATTGTCGGCAGCTTGAGCCGCCTCGTTAGATGGTATCTTCCCGTGTTCGTTGTGCTGGGGCTTGGCTACTTTGCCATTGGCTCGTCGCATCCCATTGGCTCTTCGCACGTGCCAACGGCCATGTCCCGAACGTTGTGGATGGCGTTCGTCTCTTTCCTTTTGGTGTTCTTTGTGCAGATGTACGCCCCGTTCCCCTACGAGGACTACCAGGTTCCCATAATGGGTCTTCTGGCCGT
>JBGUVV010000325.1:0-3457 GCA_045220525.1 Kiritimatiellia bacterium | reverse complement strand
ACTGGGGCAGTATCTAACCCCCACTCCAGATATCTGTCCTCCATACAGGGAGGAATTAGGCAGGTTTTCACGTATTATTTTATGTGTAATATCCGTTGTATGGGTCATCCAGCAGGGCAATTCTGGCAATGTTCCACGTGGAACATTGTCCGGAAGATGTTCCACGTGGAACAATGGCCGTGGATATTCCCCATCCTGCCTTAAACACTTTGAGAAATCGCAGGTTGAAGCCGCAAGCCGAGGAGGTGTGCCTGTTTTAAGGCGAACGAGGTTAAAACCAATTGACGAAAGCGATTCGGAGAGCCTTAGAGAGGCTGGGCGGCCATCTCCACCTCCTTCTTTGCTTTCTTTGCCAATCCACAGCTTACCGTTAAGAGAAGTCCCGACTGTTATTACGGCTGCCTTAGAATCAATGACACCATTCCTTGTCGTTTCCACGGCAACAAAACAATTGTCATTTATGATTACTCTGATTACATCGTCTTCGACAACAGTGAGATTCTCTTGCGTGAATACGATATGCTGAAGGCGTAGTGAATATTCCTTCTTTGCGCATTGGGTTCTTGTCGCCCAAACAGCAGGGCCACGACTTCTGTTTAGAATCTTTCCTTGAAGGGCGGTCATATCGGCATTAAGGCCCATCTCTCCGCCTAACGCATCAAGCTCATACACAAGATGGCTTTTCGCAAGTCCTCCTATTGCAGGGTTGCAAGGCATCGTAGCAATTGAGGATTTTTTTGATGTAATTAGGATTGTTGTTGCTCCCATTCGCGCCGCCGCAAGGGAGGCCTCGACGCCAGCATGACCGCCGCCTACCACGATCACATCACAGTCTGATATAGAGTTCATCGCTGAGAATTATATCATATTTATCAACCAATTTGTAAACAAAAATATATTTATTATTATGCGACAATGTAGCAAGCGAAAATAGCGATTTCCCTAATAAAATAAAGCAAATAGGGAATACTGCGCATGCTGTCAATAGATAAGTTATCAAATCGTGTCAACAGTTATCAAAAAGTTATTTACAAAAATCAAAGAAGTGAAAGAATCTTGCAAAAAGAGGTGTGGAAATGTTATACTAACCGTGATTTGAAAGTTCTCTTTATATTTGTTGATGGTGTAGGGCTTAGAGGGCCTGCGGTAGACAACCCCGTGAATGCGGAGGTTTGTCCAACATTTTGGCGCCTGATAAAGCGGCATGCGAAACCTATAGACGCTTGCCTTGGTGTCGATGGGGTTCCGCAGTCGGCTACAGGGCAGGGGACCATTTTTACAGGCGTCAATTGCGCAAAGGCAATGGGACGGCATTGCGAAGGGTTCCCCGGGCCGAATCTCAGGAAGATAGTGGAGGAGAGCAATATCTTTCTCCAGCTCAAGGGCAAGGGGAAAAAAGTCAAGTTCGCGGATGCCTATCTCGTTGACAGCGTTGACGAGCTTCGTCTCAGGAGATTTAAGTCGGTCACGACGGTGATGGCCTTGACCGTTCCGGAATCCGTCTCTACGGTTGAAGACCTAATGTCCGACGGCGCCGTCATGCAGGACTTGACCCGCGAGACGATACAGGATCGATATCCAGACATTCCAGTCATACCGCCGCAGCGCGCGGCAGAGCATCTTTTCGCCGTTTTGCAGCGCAACGATTTCACGCTCTACGAGTTCTACCAGACCGACGTCTCCGGCCATCTCATGGACTATGCGCGGTCCTGTGCCGTGCTGCGGACGTTCGACAGGTTCCTCACGGCGCTCGTAAGGTATGCGGAGGCCGCGCGAACGACTCTTGTGATAACCTCCGACCACGGGAACATCGAGTCGTCGGGAACTGGCGGGCACACGCGCAACAGCGTGCCGTTCATAGCCTTCGGTCCTGGAGAGTCTTTCATCCGGGAACGCGTCTCCTCCCTTGCAGATGTGACGCCGTCAGTCCTTGCGGCCTTCGACGCTTTTTGATAAAATTACGGTTACAAACCGAACCACAACAAAATAGGAGTCACGACAATGGCATGTTCATGCGGAAAGAAGTGCCGCGAAAGCGGATGTTCTGAATTCATCGCGCCGATGAGCGCGCTCTGGCAGGTTTACGACGGGATTGGCTCGAAGACGAGCGCAGACATCGTCTCGGTCGCATGGGAACGCGAGGAGGGGAAGGTCTTCCGCTATGACTTGCCCGTGCCTAAGCGCCTCGACCCAGCCGCTGCGAAGTTCGTCTCGCATGTCGTTGACCGCATTGCGAAGTTCATCGTCTGGTCCGCCGGCGGATGGAAGCTCTACCTTTCCGGCCCTGACGCAGTGGTGAAGCCCGTCGCCAAGGCATATACGAAGAACGGCGCCCGCAAGTTCGACTACGAATTCTTCTCCGACCTGTACGGACGCCCCGTCGAGACGGCCGTCGTGCCTGCGAAGAAGATGCCGGAGATGAACGAGACCCTCACTAAGGTCAAGACCGTCGCCGACGGCTGCCGCATCGGCTTCGACCTCGGCGCGAGCGACTTCAAGATCTCCGCGCTCAACAAGGGCAAGGTCGTGTTCTCCAAGGAGTTCCCCTGGGATCCGCGCAACAACCCCGACCCCGAGTACCACTACTCGAAGCTCACCGCCGGCCTCAAGGAGGCGGCCGCGACGCTTCCTCGCGTTGACGCGATCGGCGGCTCGACGGCGGGCACGCTCGTCGGCAAGAAGATGGGCGTTGCGAGCCTCTTCCGCGCCATCAAGGAGAAGAACCCGAAGAAGTACCCGATTGCTCAGGACATGTTCTTCCGCGTCGAGAGGGATTGGGGCGTTCCGTTCGAGATATACAACGACGGCGACGTCTCGGCGCTCGCGGGCATGATCACGATGGGCAAGAAGGGCATCCTCGGCGTTGCGATGGGCTCCAGCGAAGCCGTTGGCTACATCGACCAGTCAGGTGCGCTCACGGGCCGTATCACCGAGCTCGCGTTCGCCCCGGTTGACTTCAACCCGAACGCGCCGCGCTGCGAATGGTCCGGCGACTACGGCGTCGGCGCGATGGCGTTCTCGCAGCAGGCCGTCAACTGGCTCGCCGAGAAGTTCGGCTTCAAGTTCCCGAAGTCGATGAAGCTCCCTGAGCGCCTCAAGGTTGTCCAGGCCGCGATGGAGAAGGGCGACCAGCGCGCTCTCAAGGTCTATGTCCAGATCGGTCGCTTCCTCGCGCACGCGATTCCGTGGTACAACGAGTTCTACGACTACTCCAGCATGATGCTCCTCGGGCGCGTCACCTCGGGCCTCGGCGGAGATGTCATCCTCGAGACTGCGCAGGCGATGCTGAAGGACATCTACCCGGAGTGGGCGGAGAAGATCGAGCTTGTCGTTCCGGACGAGCACTTCCGCCGCCTCGGCCAGTCTGTCGCCGCCGCGCAGATACCCGTCATCAAGAAGAGGTAGGCGCCCGCCGCCGTCAGGCCTGTCCCTGCGCCTGCACCGCCGTAATCGCGAC
>JBGUVV010000324.1:0-9149 GCA_045220525.1 Kiritimatiellia bacterium | reverse complement strand
GAGATTGCAGACGGCTCGGATCCGCTTTCCGCCGGCGACGATTCGCCAGCCGCGTTCGTCGAGTCGTTTGAGCTTCCAGCCGTGGAGCTTGGCGACCTGAACGGGCAGAACGGCTGGACTGTCAACCGCCAGAACGTTGCCATCGTGCAGGAGAGCGTCGTCCGCACGGGTGCCGCCGCTCTGAAGGTCGTGGCAGACGAGGAGAACGGAACGGTCTTGCTCTCCCATCCGGTCACCAACGCCGAAGGCGCCGTCTGGGTCGATGTCTACAGCGTTGCCAGAGCTTCGGCGCCGCCTGATGTCGGCATGGATGTATACGGACTTTTCTTCGACAGGGACGGGCATCCCGTCGTATGCGCCGGAGGGACGTTTGCGACGAACCGCAGGATTAGAGTCTGCCTGGACGGATGGGTGCGCACGACCATGCGGCTCGACTACGGTAGCCGCACGTGGGACGTGTATGCGGGCGGAATACTCGCCGGAATGGGCCTTCCGATGTCGCCCGCGTCAGGCGAGTCGTTTGAGGGCATCGGGTGCATTGGCGATGGTGAATTCCAGATCGATGACATAGTCTTGTCGCATTCACGTCCGCAGGGGCTTTCATCGGATGGCGATGCCTTGCCAGACGAGTGGGAGCTTAGGCACTTCGGGACGCTGGAGCGCTCAGGGTTCGGGGACGCGGACAGGGACGGCGTCAGGGACATTGACGAGTTCAAGGCGGGGACGGACCCCAACTCTACGGACACCGACGGCGATGGGCTGCCTGACCGCTGGGAGGTGCGCTGCGGAACAGATCCGAACGACCCGGACGACGCTGGAGCAGACCCGGACGACGACGGGATGGACAACGCAACGGAATATCGGCTCGGCCTCGATCCTCTCCGCCCAGACGCCGATCCGCGCATTCCCCCGGAAATCGAAATACAAACCGACCGCCCGTGGTACATTGCGGGGCAGACGGTTCATATCGAAGCTTTTGCGGCGGATTCGGACGGCGAGGTCAGGGAGCTTACTGTCTATCGCGACGGGCTTGAGATAGCCCATGCGTTCGGCGGCCACGCAATCGCATCCTACATGACGGTCACGACTAATCTTGTCGAGGCTCTTGCGTCGGACGACTCCGGCAAGTCCGCCCTTGCGCAGATCGACGTGCTTGTCTTTGACGCCGACGATGACGACGACGGCGACGGACTCACGAACGCCGAAGAGCAGACGCTGGGGACAGACCCTCTCTCGCCCGACACGGACGGCGACGGGATCCCCGACGCGGGCGAAGTGCGCATCGGCACGAACCCCGCCGTCGCTGACGCAAACGCCGACCCCGACGGCGACGGGCTCTGCAACATCGAGGAGTTCCTCCACGGCACGAACCCGCGCAACCCCGACACCGACGGCGACGGCTGTCCCGATGGACAGGAGGTGTGGAACGTCAGGAGCGATCCGCTCGTCGCGGACATATTCTGGTCGACGCCGTCCGACCGCTCCCCGCCGGTGGCCGCAGACGCATTTGCATCCGCAACCGGCACATGGCGGAACGATGGCGACGGATTTGTCTTCGCGGCGGAGCGGGCGGGGTCGCTGACGTGGCGGCTGACTGTTCCGGAAGGCGGCGCCGACGCCTTGGCGGTGCGGATAGAGCAGCACGAATTTTTCTCAAGGCTTGCGGAGTTCGATCTGTCCCTCTGTGTTGACGGAGTAGAGGTGTCGAGGCTCGTTGCCCATGCTCCGTACCATGTCGGCGGGACGGCGTTCTTCTTCCTCTCCGCGCTCTCTCCTGGCGAGCATGAATTCAGGATGGTGTGGCACAACTGGGCCGTGAACACGTTCCTGTCCGTCAAAGACCTTCGCTTCGTCAATTTCGATGGACCGGATGCAGACGGAAACGGGGTCGCGGACTGGCGCGACTGCAGAAACGGCGCGGCCGCCGGTTTCGACGAACCTCCTTTCGAAAGCCTCGTCTCGCCGCTCTGCGTGGAGGGACATGCCGCATGGCGCGATGTTCTGGAGGTGGAGGCGCGGTATGCCGGCACCAATGCGTATTTTTCGACCGTGAAGACCATCGGAGATTCGTTCTACGCCGACATCGCCATTGCGGCAAATGGCACGACCGAGATTGTCTTTGCCGACGGTAGCGCGGCGGATTCCCTCACGGTCGTGTGGAAGGACCTCGATGTGTTCGACGGAGAATACTCCACGAACGCGCTGACGATCCGCGCAGGGGACTCGCTGAAGATTGCGGGCGGTTCCGAGAGCGTTGTTTCCGTCTTCGCAGCGGCTACGGACGGGACATGGGTGCAGGTCACGAACTGGATGCAGACCGTATCCACGCCCTACTGCTTCGAGGACGAAGGGCGGTATCTCGTTTCCGTTTCCGCGACGAATCTGCTTCTAGGTGTTGTCGAGGGGTATGCGCAGGTTGAGGTCGTGAAATCCCGCTTCCCGAAGCGCAATCCTGCGATAATGCGCGACAGGGAGTTCTCGATGAGCTGCCCGGACCTCGACGGCAGGACGCTTCTTGAGCACGATGTGTCATTGCGTGTGTCGTCCGAGACGAATGCCGCCGGCTTCGTTTCCCTGACGCTCTCGACATGCGCTGATCGTGACCTTGGGCTGGTTTCTCGGCTCTGTGCCGGAGGGGCCGTGTGCGACGCGATCCAGGTGACTCCAGTTTGGGCGGACAACGGTACGTACTACCATGTCGTCCAGACATATCCGGACGGTTCCCAGCTCGTCGAGGTGTCGCTTTTGCTGGGTGCTGTCCCGCCGGGAACCAGCGTGCAGCTTAAGATATTCGTCTCCGGCGTCACGTTCGAGGACGGGACGCGCACGAAGACTCTTTCAGAGGCTGATTTCGACGAGAACGGGCATGTGACGGTTCGTTTCGTAAAAGCGCGCGGTGTCACGTCATCCGTCTGCCACCGCACGTACATCTACCAAGACGGAGAGTCAATATACCATAATTGAGGAGTGTTATGACCATTAGACTGTGCTGTTTACTGCTTTTGTCCGTTTCGACGGGCGTTGCCCACGCAGGCACATACCTGCGGACAAATCCGCCGTCGGAATGCACCGCTCCGGAAAATGAGTGCCAGTGTTCGGAAGAGGAAGTTGAGGACGGCTGCATCAAGGTCAGCCTCGGCATGGGCGTGACGACACCGTGGACTGGCTCTCAGAAGTGTGCGCTAAAGGTGTTCGCCGACGACCACTCGCCGATGGTGTTCACGCCGGAGTCGCTGTACGCCGTGTGCGGCTACACTTTCAAGCGGATAGGGAACAAGCTTCTCTCGGACAAGGCGACGCCGAAGGAGGTGGTGTTCTCTCATCCCGACGGCGAGTCGGTGCGTTTCGTTTTTGCCGAAGGCGAATCTCTGGGTCGTCCCGACCCCGGCTTCCACGTGAAGATGGACGAGCGGCTGATGATGGTCGATGCGCAAGGCTGGGCATGCACGAACAGCCCCGTGTACTACGACCTATACGAGACGGACGGCGGAGTCCGGCGCTTCCTCGCCACGGACATGACGAACGAGCGAGGCAAACTGATATATGTCGCAGACCCCCGCGGCCGCCGCGTCACCCCTGCGGACATGGGGATCGACGTGGTGCTCGGTCCGGACGGCGTCCGCCAGTTCCTCACGCCGTCGCGCCTTGCGGACGTCGCGGTTCTCGACGACGGATACAATGTCGCGGTTTATCCACTTCATGACAAGCCGCTGAAGGACGCGGCGACGGGGTTGTACGCGCTCCCCGGGACGCAGCCCGTGAAACGGCTCTCTGTGCGGAGCGCCAACGGCGGGAATCGAGCGGTCGTGACCCTTCGAAGCGGCGACGATGACCCCAAGACTTATCTCTTCGACTACGTGAGGGGCGACTGGTCGCTTACGAGGCCGTCTGGGGTGCAGGAGGTGCGCGACCGCTCCGTGAAGGACTCGTCCGTCGCCCGTACGGTGAAGGAGGACTATTCGCGCAACGGCGAGCTGCTTGCGCGTTCCGAGTACAACTACGTGTGGAAGTCGTGGGGGTTCGCCGCGACGAACCGAGTCGAGGGCTTCGGGGACGCCACACGCACTACCTCGTGGACGTACGTCAATTCGGGCGGCGGGAAGGGTCGCGTGGCGACGGAATTGAAGTCGTCGGGGCTGCGGACGGAGTACACATACGACGCGGCAGACCGCATTGTTCAAATGACTCGCTCCGGCCCCGGCATGATGCCGGAGGTGACGACGTATGCGTATGAGTCCGTAGATCCGTCCGACATTGTGCCGCCAATGGACACACGTCCCCGCACAATTGTGAAGACGCTCGACGGCATCGAGTGCGAGCGCACGTACTACGTGTATTCCGCGCTTACGGACGTCGTGGAGCGCGTCGGAACGCAGGGTGCTCCCTATGGCGGTACAAATGCGCTTCACACAGTCACGGAGTATTATCCCGTAACGGGAGGGCCGCTGTCCTCAGCGGCCGCAGATGGCTTCGTCAAGTCCATACGCCGTGAAGACGGCAGGCTTGACCTCTACGACTACGCGCTATCGTCGAATGTCTGGACGAAGACGGTGACGCACCTCCACGAGCAGGCGCCTTCGCCTGTAAGCGGAAAGACCACGCGCGACGTGACGCTGACCAATGCTCGCGGCGAGGTAATCGAGACTCGAACCGAGGCGTACATCGACGGGATTTGGTATAATATCACTAGAAACCGCATGACATACAACGCAGAGGGCAAGCGAACAACTTCCGAAAACCTCGTCGGCCAGGTGACAGCCACGGCGTGGGACTGCTGCCACAAGATTTCGGAGACGCAGCCAGATGGCTCGACCACGACATGGGACTACGACGACGAAGGGCGTGTGGTTGCATCCTCACGTCTTATCCCCCTCGACATGACGAACGTCACGTGGCTCACGACGTGCTATGAGTACGATGATCTCGGTCGCCAAGTTGCGACTTGGCAAACAAACTACGCCGAGCAAGTCGGCCTCCCCGCGACCCGCACCCGCTACGACGCCCTCGGCCGCGTTGTCGCCCACATCGACACCCTCGGCAACACCACTACGACGACCTACAGTCCTGACGGACGGACTCTGTCCGTCCTTAATCCCAACACTTCCACCCGCATCGCCACACGCTCCGCCGACGGCGAGCTGATCTCAGTTGTCGGCACCGCCATAACACCAGAGTTCCACACATACGGCATTTTCCCCGACGGCACTCGCTGGTCCTGGACGGTGAAGGGCGAAACCGCCTCATCCCCCCGCTTTACCAAGCGTTACGAAAACCTCCTCGGCCAGCCCGTCCGCAGCGAGAAGAGCGGCTTCTGCGGCGCAGTCCTCGCAACTGTTCACGCCTACGACTCATACGGTCGCCTCGTTTCAACCGTTGCCGACTACGAGCCAAGCACCGAATATACTTACGACCTCACCGGCAGTCGCATTGCAACAACGCGCACGGTAGGGCGCGGTGTCCCCACCGCGCCGCAAACAACGTCGCCGGAATGGCGCAAAACCGAAGCTACCTCTTGTTTTGCTCTACTCGGCGACTCCGTCTGGCTTTCCGAAACCAACATCGTCTCCTGCTCCGATGCTACCATCGCGCCACTCGTGACATCGACTTCCCGTCAGCTCACCGGCTTTACGGCTTCGCTTCCATCACGATCCCGATCAATCGATGTTCGCGGCAACACAACCGAAACACAGTTGCAGATTTCCGCACCAATCGTTATATCGTCCCAGATCGTCCCATACGCGACAAATAGACCGTTGACGGCTTTGCGCTATGGCGTTGAATTGCAAACTGTCTCGGTATCTGCTGTTACCAACACTGTCGCCTACGATGCTCTTGGCCGCGCAGTTGCCCATACAGACGGTCGAGGCAACACTACGCGCACGGAGTATAATCCGTTAGGTTTACGTTCCGCCTCCATCGACGCCCTCGGCAATCGCACCACATACGCCTACGACCAGTTCGGCAACCTCGCCGCTGTCACCAATCCGCTTGGCAACGCAACAATCTACGAATACGATCTTCGTGGTCGCAAGACTTACGAGGGGGGATCGACGTATCCCGTTCGCTACGCTTACGACGCTTTCGGGAACAAAAAGACGATGATGACATATCGCGACGAGTCTCTTGGACAAGACTCTGGCGATGTCACGGCATGGCTCTACGATGAAGCGTCTAACTGCATGACGAACAAGGTTTATGCAGACGGCAAAGGCCCGACATATTCCTATTTGCCTGACGGCAAACTATTGCGGCGCGTTTGGGCTCGTGGTGTTGAAACGTTCTATTCATACGATGGGTGGGGCAACCTTACGAATACAGTCTATTCAGATGAAACGCCAAGAATTTGCATCTCGTACGATGCGTTAGGTCGCCAGATCGAAGCTAATGACGCCGCAGGCACAACAACCTTTGCTTACGACGATTTCGGCGCGAATACGAACGAAACCGTGATTGGCGTCGCTGGCACTAACACAATCGAACGCCATTGGGATGAGTTTGGACGAACGGCGGGCTATGCGCTAAATGGACTGTGCCAGACGACAATAGCTTACGATCCGGCGACGGCTCGCATTGCTTCAATGCTTGCTAATGGTTCGTCGAATGCCTTTGAATGGGCTTACATTGCCGGCTCTGACTTGAAATCCCAACTGCTCTATCCTAACGGGCTCAGCGCTTCTTGGCAATATGATGCCAACGGCCAGTTGTTGCAAGTCTGCAACGCCTTCCAGACAAACGTAATCTCACAGTATGACTACATTTACGATGCCGCCGCTTGTCGCGTTTCCTGTGCAAAGTCTGGGAACACATTCGTCCAAAATGACATGGCCGCGTATGGCTACAACGAGAAGGGCGAATTGACGAACGCAGTTGCGTCGGTTGATTCAGACTATCGTTATTCATATATCTTCGACGGAATCGGCAACCGCGAATCCGCGAATGAGCGCGGAACGAATTCTGTATATACGGCTAATCAACTCAATCAGTACACCGCTGTAGATGATTTCTCCCCCCGGTTCGACGATGACGGGAATCAGACTCTCATCAAGACAGCGACAGGTATCTGGCAGGTTCAGTATAATGGCGAGAATCGTCCGATTCTTTGGGATAACATCTCTATAAACTCCTCCACTCCCAACTCCTCCACACACACACACATCTCCATGTCCTACGATCGAAGGGGTCGCCGCGTGACAAGGAACAATTATAGGTTTGTGTATGATGGTTACGTGCAGATTGCCAACTTTGAGCAGTGTGACACCAACTCACAGCATACAACTCATAACGCACAACTCTTTATCTGGTATCCTTCGGAAGAGATTACGATTCGCCCGCTTGTGTGGGTTCACGACGCTTCCGTCGTGTATTACACTCATGACGGCAACAAGAATGTAAGTGAAGTCGTCACGCCCGATGGCACTATTACTGCTCATTACGAGTATGCTCCGTTTGGCGCATACACTGTTCGGCGCGGTATCTCTGCAGCATTGAACCCTTGGCGATTTTCCAGCGAATACGCAGAGGAAGATACGGCGACGGTGTACTACAACTATCGGCATTACTGGACGTGGACGGGGCGGTGGATGTGTCGCGATCCGATTGAAGAGCTTGCGTGGGCTTTATCGCTAGCGCGAATGGGTGCATCGAGATGGAAATTGTGGGTTTATCATAATTCTACCGATTTCCAAAATCAAGCCAAGTCAGTTCATGCCTTGCGGCGACAGTTGTATCCAGGGATTGGACTAAGTGATGGTCAGGCGGCATATTTTGATGGCAGTTTAGCGGTTTATGCGTTTGTACGAAATAACAGCTACAATGCTGTAGATGAATTAGGAGCTTTGGCAAATTGGTTGGCCGGATGCGGTGTTGGCTCATGTTGGGGTGCTATAGGCGGAGGCCTTGGAGGAGCCGGCGGCGGAATGAGGGGTATTGCGTGTGGTGTTGCGTCAGGAGCTGTCAGTGGGTGCGCAGCTGGTGCTGCTTGTTCGTCCATGGTGCCGCAACTTTGTGCTTCTGGCTCATGCATAGCAGGCTTTTTGGGTTCGATAGGCAATAGCCTTTGTATGCAAGGCCCCTCGGCTTTGAAAGACAGTTGTTCGTGGGCATCGGCTATATGGAGTGGTTCATTAGGATGCTTAGGCGGAAAAGTTGATGACGCAGAATTGAAGATCAAATTAATTACTTGGGTGTTAGGCGTAGATGTGTCAGCGTGGTCTGGCCTGTGTGGAATGGATTGATATGCAAGAATCGTGGATTGATATCCTTGCCTTGTGCGCTGTTGTTGTTGTCACAGCCATCGTGGACTGTCAGCTACTATTTAAGATAGGAAGGCAGCACAAAAAGAAGGTAGAACGAGCATTGTTGTCGTTTGTGCCGACATTCATGGTCGTCTTTTCTATTAAATGTAGCCTTGGCTCATGCTTGGATCTGATAAATTATTCTATTTGCCTGCTCCAGAGCTTGGCGTGTGCCGAAGGTGTTCTTACCTTGCTATTGTTGTTAGCAGAAAGCAGGATTAAGGATTCGTAGTGCTTATATGCGAGTTCTTTCTTCTATAACAGTCGACACTTCTGGCAAGAGGCAGGAATAAAACAATAAGGAAAATCAATAGTCATGAGTATCGTACGTAGAATAGCATTGTGGGTTGGCATAGTGCTTGTTGCCATGGTGACAGTGGTGGTGGTGAGGTTAGACCCTGCTGGTGTTTTTACTGTGGTGCCTTCGGGTTTCTCAAGGGGTAATTGGGCTAAAATTCAAAAGGGAATGTCAAAGGACGAAGTCTTAGGATTGTTGCCTTTGCCGATCAAGCGTGGTATGAGTCAGTCCAATAGGTGCTCTGAGTATTGGCGGTATTCACGTAACAGGTCTTGGACTTTTATGTATAGAGACTATACGATTTTCTTTGACAAGAAGGGACATGTCGTGGGGACGAAGAATGCTATTGATTGTGACTGATACGCATTGACGTTGATGAGAGAGTTAAAATGGCACAGATTACGCACAAGTTAATTATTGGCCTTGCCGCAATAGGCGTTTTAGCAGTGCTGGTCGCCGGGGCGGTTGCCGCTATAATTTTGAAAAGTGCAAGGCGAGAGAATCCGACTCAGCCAACTCCTGAAGCGTTATCGTCCCAAAGCGAAGTGCGTGCCAAC
>JBGUVV010000323.1:0-2415 GCA_045220525.1 Kiritimatiellia bacterium | reverse complement strand
CTGGGGTTGTCCCCCAGACCCCGCCGAAGGCGGACCTAAACTCTCCTGTATCTCCTGCTCTACCTGCTTAAAAACAATCTTGTAAATCCTGTTAATCCTGTCTAAAAACTACAATGCGCAGATTGACGATAAATGACTATTCGGTTGACGCGGTGACAATAGCAAAAGCGCTTGTCGGCGCGTGGCTGTGCCGTCGGCTGGAGGATGGCTCTGTCGTTCGGCGGCGCATCACCGAAACCGAAGCCTACTGCGGCGAAGAGGACACCGCCGCCCCGCGCATCGGCATCGCCTACACCTCCAAGCGCGACCAAAACCGCAAGTGGCGCTTTACGTTTAAGAAGGAAGCGGAAGTGGGATAGCGTCGTAACAGCTTCATCATTGACATAATGGGAAAAAGTTGTTACAATGACGCGTGTCATGATTGAGAAAGTTGTTACAAAAGGCGGTAAGCCGTTTCAGTCCAAGCTCGCGCCTTACGAGGCCGAGGTAAAGGAACTTAAAGCTAACGGCGCAAGCATAAGGGCGATTGCCGGAGAAATGCTCGCTCGGCATAATCTCGCAATATCCCACAATGCGGTCGCCTCGTTCTTGCGGACGCATGGTGCGAGGCGGCGCAATTTTCTGGATGGGATCAGCGAGTCAAGGCGAGCGGAGTTGCTCAAGGCGATCCGGGCGCTTTGGACACATGATTCGACGGCCATCGAGGGCAACACCCTCACGCTGGGCGACACGATGGCGGTGTTGGAGTATGGGCTCACGGTAAAGGGCAAGCCGCTCAAGGATCATCAGGATGTTGTCGCCCACGCGAACGGCGTCGACTTCGTGCGCTCGCTCATCGACAAGGGGCGCATTGCCGAAGAAGATGTTTTTGCGCTGCATCGCATCGTCGTGCCGGACGAGACGCGCGATATCTACAAGCCCGTTGGCGCATGGAAGCGCGAGGACAACGGCACTTACGGAGCTGAGGGGGCCAGGAGCGTCTATATGCCCTACGCCGCTGCCGACGAAACGCCTAAGCTGATGCGGGACTGGATAAAGGCGTTCAACTCTTTGTTTGGCGACATCAAGGACGAGGATTCGGCTTTGGAGGCGTATCTGTTCGCGCACGTCTCGTTTGTGCGGATACATCCGTTCTTCGACGGCAACGGCAGAATCGCCCGGTTGCTCGCCAATTTGCCCGTCCTTTGCGCCGGTTTCCCGCCGATTGTCGTTCCGTCCGAGGCGCGACTCGACTACATCAGCGAACTTTGGGACTATCAGCGGGCGGTGGGCGTAATCAGTCTTGCAAGCAGAGAACTTTTGCCGGAACCGTCGCGCCTCGACAACTTTCGCCGTCTTGTCCGTGGTTGGTGGCAGACCACCCTCGACCTTGTCGCCGAAGCGAAGCGGAAATGATACATGGATGACGGCAAGCGTGGGCTGGGGGAGAATGTTGCCAATGTGAAAATGTTGCCAGTACCAATATCAATTGTCAATAATAGGAGCAACCCATGAAACCTTTTGCACGAATCAACTTGTCCTCCGCCGCTCTGCGTAGGGGGAGCGGGAAATGTGAAAATGTGCAAATATCCAATATCCAATAACCAATATCCAGTGGAGGAGAGAAGATGAATGATCTTGAAGACAGAGTTGTCGCATTTGCGGCGAGGTGCGTCAAGGTGTGCGCAGCGTTGCCGGTGAAGAATGTCGGAAGTGCGAATTTCGCTGATCAGCTGTTTCGTTCTTCTACGAGCGTCGCAGCAAACTACGCCGAGGCTTGCGAGGCGGAGTCCGGCAAGGATTTCGTGCACAAGCTGAAGGTTGCCATGAAAGAGTTGTCCGAGACGCGGATATGGCTCAAGCTGATTGGTGAATCGGGCTATGTGGAAAAGACGAAGCTTGCGGACTTGATAACGGAATCGCAAGAAATTTCGCGGATATTCGGCGCAAGCGTGTCCACGGCGCGGAAACGGATTTGCAAGCAGTGAATGGTGGGAATGGAATGTGCAATTATCCAGTATCCAATATCCAGTATCCATTATTCAATGATGGCGGGGCAAATTGGATATTGGCTGTTGGCTGTTGGATGTTTGCACATTTCCACATTCAACAAGAAAGGAGCGCCTCATGAAACCATTTGCACGAATAATCCTCGTCTTATTGCTCGCGCTCGCGGCGGGGTGTATGAGTAGAATAGGCATTGAACACTGGACGCTTGAGCCGTGTGACGCCGCGACGACAGCCGAGATTGCGCGGCTTGTCGAAGAGGGCGAGAGCCGGGACGGGCGCGTTTGGAACGACAATGTTCGGCATGAGGAGCGGGAACGGCGGCGATACAAGCTGCGTGACGGAACGACGATAGCCACTGAATCGTCGCCTATTCGTTTTGGCACGAATACGGTCTGCGTGGCGGTTGCGGCAACGAGCGAGGGCGAC
>JBGUVV010000322.1:0-2559 GCA_045220525.1 Kiritimatiellia bacterium | reverse complement strand
ATTGACATTGGCGCGGTGGAATACGACTGGCGTCCGACGTTCGCGCAGGAAGTCGGAAAGCGCATAACGATTGAATACGCCTCGCCTTCCGTTGCGACGAACGCGACGGGCGGGCTGCTCATTCCGTCTGGCGAGGTCGTCGGCAGGGTCTCGGCTGGCGGCAAGTATTCCTTCACGCTTGACATTCCCAGCGGGACTGTTGAGGCATTTGTCGGCGGCGTGAGCGCGGGCACTTTGGCGTCTGTAGGAGAGCAGACGATCACGGTTGACATCCCTGACGCGGAGACGGAGTTCCGCTTGGTATTTACGCCAGATGCAGAGGCGCCTGAAGCGGCAGTTCTCAAGAAGATAGCCTCCAACAGGGGATTCGTCTTGATCTACAGGTAGCCCATCCCCGCCCCCGTTCGGGGGCGTGTTGCGTTTGTTCGCAGTTTGGTACAATTGCGGGCATGAAAGACATCGCTTCGTTTGACGAGATGATTCCGAACGCCGTACACGAAGAGCGGGAAGCTGCCCTACTACTTCGACGCGAACGGGCGCTACGAGAGGAAGGATACGTTCCTCCGCTTTAAGGGGTGAGGAAAATGGGCCGAATGTTCAGCACCGTCATTGTCGCTTCGCTTGTGTCCACGCTGCTCGTCGGCGCGGCGTCTTCCGTGTCTGCAGGAGAATCGGCGCATGAAGTGGAACGACAGACGCTCTGGCCAGATGCAGCCGGTCGGACGTCGTATGTGGAATGGGAAAAACCGCCAGCCGATCCAAACGGAACTTGCATGATCATCCTGTCGGAAGATGGAGACGGCAACTGCGGCGACAGGTTTATATCGATTGGATGCAGATGCGTAAAGCTCGTCTACGACGTGTCATGCGCCGATGATGGCTGGAAAGACGGGCAACGCGCCGTGAGGATCGTTCGCTCGCAGGCGGCGAAGCGCGGTTTTGATCCAAACCGCATTGGCGTTGCGGCGATGTCGGGCGGGGCACGTCTCGCCGCGCTTCTCGCGACAAGCTCGCAGACGTCGGCATACGAGCCGGTGGACGAAATCGACAGAAGCGTGCCGTGCAATGTCAATTGGGCGATCATCGGGGCCTTTGACCGCTTGCCGGATGCTGCGCCTGCTTTCAGGTTCGACGGGAAGACTGCGCCAATGTGCATGATTCACGACGGGGCGGATTATCGTGCTTCGCTTTCGCTGACGCAGACCTACAGGCAGTTGAAACGCATGAAGATTCCGTCCGAGCTTCATCTCTGCGCAAGTTCCCCCGAAGGCGCATGGTTCGACCGTGCCCGGGAGTTCATGACGCAGATGGAGTTTCTCGGTCCGCTCGCGGCTCCTGGCAAGATTCTGCTTCGCTACCCCGACGACAGCGCGCGCGGTGCGTACGAAAAGGAGAACATCTGGCCGACGGGGAAGATGCCTGAGGTGCAGACGAATCAGTGTACGCCCTACATTGAATGGCACATGCCTAAGACCTTGAAGACGAAAGCTATCCAAATCATCTATTCCGGCGGTGCGTACAACAAGAACTCCCCCAATGGCAACGAGGTGGTGCCGTTTCGCCGCTACCTCAACGCAAAGGGCATGGCGGTCGTCACGATGAAATATCGCACGCCCAGGCCGGCACCGCCGTTGGAGCCTCATGCAACGGCGTGGCAGGACCTGCAGAGGGCCATACGCATTGTAAAGTCAAAGGCCGAGTCCAAGGGCCTTGACCCCAGTCGAATCGGCGTCATGGGTTCGTCGGCCGGCGGACATCTGTCGCTTCTCGGCGCGGCTAGTTCACAGACGCCGGCATACGCGCCGATTGACGAGCTCGATGCGATTCCCTGCAATGTGCAGTGGGCCCTCGTCATCTATCCCGGCTATGTCTTTGCAGGACGCAAGATGAGGCCGGAGGCGCCTGACGGCGGCGAACTGCCGCTCTCGCCGGATCTCAAGTTCGATTCCGACACGCCGCCGATGATCCTCATACAGGGCGACAGCGATGTCTGGTCGTCGGTCGGATGCGTCAAGGTCTGGGAGCGGCTCGGGCAAATGAGAGTCCCTTGCGACCTCCATACGCTTGCGCTGCGTCCCCATTGCTTTCAGAACAAGGCTTCGCCAGGCACGGGCAGTTACACATACCTGGACCGCCTTTGGGAATTCATGGACCATATAGGGGTAAACAAATGAACGGACGCGAATTCATCGATCCCGCGTCCTCTTAGACTACGACTTCCCGCAGGACGAGGACGCCGCGCGCAAATTCGCGACGGACGACCTGCGCCACTACCGTTCAAAAATGCAAAGAAAGGATTTGCAAGCATGAAAACCTCAGCAGCCCTATTGGCGGCCCTTGCCGCCGCACCGCTTATTGCGGGTGCAATCGAGTTTACGCCCGAAAACACCGAAGTCGTTGTCGCACCGGGCGCATGGCGCAACCAGCAGGTTGCCTGGTTCGCCGCACAGGAGATGACGAACTTCCTCTCCCGCGCGTTCGGAGCGAAGGTGCCGGTCAAGACAAATTTCAACCCAAATAAGTGCTCGATCGTTCTCGGCTCCAATACGTGGAGCGTCG
>JBGUVV010000321.1:0-3814 GCA_045220525.1 Kiritimatiellia bacterium | reverse complement strand
CGCATGAAGAGTATTCAGATAATGCCTTCGCTTCTCGCGGCCGACCTCGGGCGGCTTTCCGACGAGCTGCGGAGGGCTGAAGCGTCCGGCGCAGATGCGATACACCTCGACATAATGGATCCGACGTTTGTCCCGAACATGAGCTTCGGCCCGTCGATTGTCGATTTCTGCCGCAAGGCGTGCCCCAAGTTCTACAGGAACGTCCACCTGATGATGAACCGCCCCGACCTCTACCTCGAGGCGTTCGCCAAGGCTGGGGCTGAGACAATCCAGATCCACGTCGAGGCTGACTGCGATTTGCATGTCGAACTCAAGCGGATCAGGGCGATGGGGCTCAAGAACGCGATTGTCCTCAATCCGGAAACGCCGGTCGAGAGGATCGTCCCCTACCTCGGCGAGGTCGACGAAGTGCTTGTAATGACCGTCCATCCCGGCTTCGGCGGGCAGAAGTTCATAGCTGAGTGCATGCCAAAGCTGGAGTTCCTCCGTTCGCGCCAGCCTGCGCTGGACCTCATGGTCGACGGAGGGATCGACGCCGAGATGGCTCCAATTGCCGCGAAGGCCGGCGCGAACCAGTTTGTCGCGGGCTCCTATCTTTTCCGTCAGTCAGACATGAAGGAGGCCGTCACGGATCTTCGGGCGAGGATCCAGGCCGCAACGGGGGAGGTGTTGTGATGGGCAGACGCGTGCTTCTTGGTGTTACCGGCTCCATCGCCGCCTACAAGGCGGCTGAGCTAGTGCGGCTTTTCGTCAAAAACGGCGACGACGTGGCGGTCGTCATGACGCCTGCCGCGGCGGAGTTCGTTCGCCCGCTCACCTTCCAGACGCTTTCGCGCAACCAGGTCTTCATCGATCAGTTTGCGAGGCCTGCGGAATGGAAGCCAGAGCACATCGCGCTTGCGGAGCGCGACGTCGTGGTCGTCGCGCCGGCAACGGCTAATACCCTCGCGAAGATGCGCTTTGGAATCGCGGACAACATGCTTACGTCCGTGCTGCTTGCGACGCGCTCTCCGATATTCGTCGCCCCTGCGATGAACGAGGGGATGTGGACGAGCGCGGTGACGCAGGAGAACATCGCGGCGCTTCGCGCGCGTGGCGTTACGGTGATAGGCCCTGCGGACGGAGAGCTTGCCTGCGGCATTACCGGCTCTGGCCGCATGATGGAGGCGGAAGACGTATTTGCCGCCGTGACGGCGGCATTTCCATAGTATATTCGCCGCAAGGATTTTTGGTATAATACGCACAGGAGCAACAATACGTGGTAATCTTCGGATTTGGCAAAAGCGCCGCAAAAGGCGTAGAAGATTCGGTTCGCGGACCGTGCGCGAGTTCGTACACCGTAAGTGAAACCGGGCTTGCCCGCACCGAAAACCAGGATCACGTATTTGTCGATGACGCCCGCGGCGTGTATTGCGTGGCTGACGGAATGGGCGGCGGCGCGGAGGGAGGGCTCGCGAGCGAGATCGTCTGCCGCGACCTCAAGATGCTTGTCGGCGGGGCGGAGAGGGATTTTGATAGCGTAGTCGCCGCAGTTCAAAAGGCGTTGGAAGAGGCGAATCAGGCCATCTACGCATATGCCAAGGACAGTGGCCTCGGCGTGATGGGCTCGACTGCGGCGGTGCTTGTGCTCGATCCGGAGAACCCTCGCCATGCCGCAGTGTGCACCGTCGGGGACAGCCGCGTCTACCGCATCCGCAAGGGAATGCCTGAGCTTCTTACTCGCGACCATCGCGCCGCGAAGGGCAACAACACCCTCACTCGCGCAGTCGGCGTTTCCGAGGATGTTTCGACTGAATGGCTTGAGATAGAATCTACAAGCGAGTCGCGGTTTGTACTTTGCACCGACGGCGTGCACGACGTAGTCTCCGCGACGCGGCTCGCCGTCTTTGCCGCCGCGGGCCCTCTGCCGTCGGCGGCGAGCAGGCTTTCGGCCGACATCATGAAGCATGGCGCGCCGGACAATTTCTCGTTTGTGCTCGTTTCCGTATGAGCGGCGTTGAAGGTAGCGCGACGGCGGAGAGGCTTCAGAACATCCTCGCGCGGGCGGGCGTAGCATCGCGTCGCGGCGCGGCGGCGCTTATAGAGAGCGGTGCCGTTAGCGTCGATGGCGTCGTCGTGAAGGAGCCGGGGGCGAGGTTTTCGCCGGACGCGAAGATTCGCGTGCATGGGAGGGCGATTTCCGCCGCGGAGGCGAAGCGCACGATTGTCCTCTACAAGCCGGTCGGCGTCCTCTCCACGATGAGCGACCCTTTCGGCGACCCTACGGTTGCGGAAATCGTGAAGACTCCCGAGAGGCTTGTCCCCGTTGGCCGCCTCGACAAGGACAGCGAAGGCCTCCTTCTCATGTCGAACGACGGCGACCTCGTAAACAGGCTCACCCATCCGAGGTTTGAGCACACGAAGACGTATGTCGTGAAGACCGCGGGGCGGTGGAGCCCAGAAAAGCTCGCAACGCTCCGTTCCCCGATAACGTTGGACGACGGCTACACGATTCGCCCCGTGCCGGTCGAGGTCGTAAGCGAGGGGCGAGACAACACGCAAGTCCTCAAGTTCGTGCTGAAGGAAGGGCGCAAGCGGCAGATAAGGAAGATGTGCTCTGCCGCGCATCTTGTAGTCCTGTCGCTGAAGCGCGTCGCCGTCGGTTCGTTCAAGCTTCCGCCTGAGCTAAAGCCCGGGCAGTGGCGCGACCTTTCGCGCGACGAAGTGCGCTCCCTCCTCGAAAGGGCGCAATGATCGTCCTTGCGCCGCTTCGCGGGGTGACGACGCGCCTCTTTAGGGCCGTCTTCGCAGAGGAAATCGCCGAGGCAGGCTTTACCGAGGCCGTGACTCCATTTATATCGGCGATGCCTGGCATAGACCCCCTCGCCGACGACGAACTGCGCGGCTTTGGCAGCGGGCCTTTTTTCGGACCGGGGAGCGGCATGAAGCTTACGCCGCAGTTCATCGGCAAGGATCCTTCTTGCCTAAGGTTGTGCCTTGCGAAGATAAAGGACGCGGGCTACGACACGGCGGATCTCAACTGCGGCTGTCCGTTTCCGATGGTCCGCAAGAAGGGAAGGGGCTCTGGCATTCTCAAGACGCCGGACGTGCTACGGAAAATGCTTGAGGCGGGATGCGAGGCGATGGGCCCCGGGAAGTTCTCCGCGAAAGTGAGGATTGGGTTGGAAGACCCCGGGGAACTTTACGGCCTTATGTCGGTTTTCAACGAGTTTCCTCTTCGCTTTCTTGCCGTCCACGCCCGCACCGCGCGGCAGATGTACGTTGGAGAATGCGACTGGAAGGCCGTCGAGGCAGTCGAATCTGTTGCCAAGATGCCCATACTGCGCAACGGCGACATTCCTCTTCCAGGCCCAGGCGAGCGCCGAGACGCCATGATAGGCAGACCGTTCATAAGAGGCCTTGGCGCGAGGCGCGATTCTGCCGCGCTCCTGATGAAGTACGTAGAAGCCCTTAAAGGCGAGTTTTTTGGCGACAGACCCGTTCTTGGGCGCGTTAAGGAGCTTGTCTCCTACTGGAGGTCGTCGCCAGAATGGGACAGGGCGTGGAAAGTTGTCAAAATGTGCTCTTCAATCGCGGAATTGAGCTCGTTAAGTGTCTTTTCGCGGCAACTTTAGCCGTGCCGCCATTTTCGCGTCGTCCGACAAGGTCGCATTTCCCTCTTGAAATAGGGGGCTATTTTTAGGTATAATACACACTTCAATTGTAACCACCAAGGAAAAAAGACAATGGCAAAGCGCGACATATCGCTCGAGAAGGTACGCAACTTCGGAATCATGGCCCACATCGATGGCGGAAAGACCACGACGTCGGAGCG
>JBGUVV010000320.1:0-7049 GCA_045220525.1 Kiritimatiellia bacterium | reverse complement strand
GCGGTCTGGGTTCATACGCGACAGACCATATCACATACCGTGTCCTCGCGGGTTGGAGCCGCTTCGAGTATGGCGGCGGCTCTTCTGGCATGACAAGCGACGGCTTTACCTACACTGCCAGCTCCAACTGGGCCATTTCCGAGACGTGGAGGACAATGTTGCTCGCAACGAGCTTCTACCAGCCTACCGAGCGCGAATACGGCAGCTCTCAGCGCGTCGATGCCTTGACCTGGGGATTGGCGCACTCGATGGTCCGCGGAAAGCTCCAGGGCATGTTTGACATCGAGTATCGCCATGAGAATCCCGAGTACTCGTGGAGGGACGGAACGGGCAAGGTCAGCAGCGCCGACTATTCGATGGACATTGTCACGTACCGCCTTAGCCTGACATATGTCATCAATAGGTACATGTCGCTGTTTTCAAGCGTTTCCTACAGGGATTCCCACGGCAGGGGAGTTTCGTCGAGGGCCGATGACTATACTTACAATCGGTATTCCGGCACGCTTGGCGTGAAGTTTACATATTGAGGTGCAGAAATTCATAGCCAAGTACGGGCTGGCGGCGCATCTTGCCCTTGTGGTGGTCGCGCCGCTGTTTCTTTCGCCGACGGCGACGTTGCTGCTGTCCGTCCTGGCGGCAGTGTGGTTTTTCATGGAGCCTTCGTGCATCGGCTACGAACATCTGCACGAAGCCAGAAAGCGCGTGTTTGACGCGACCTTGCGCGACTTCGTATTCTGGGTGCTCCTTGCCCTTACGGTAATCGCCGGATTGAGGTTCGCTAACGGCGGCATATCTCCTGTATACGATGCGGAGGCGGCGAAATGGTCGATTGCCGCGCCTACGGTGCCGTTCCTGCCGGGCTCGGTGGACGGGAGCGGATATCCGGCTTTTGCCGGTGTCGTTGCCGTTTTCGTTTCCGCTGTCGCGGGGCGGCATGCTCTTGGGCGGTCTGCGCGCCTTGCATTTTTCCTGATAGCGTCGTTCCTTTCGGCGTTGGGGGCCGCAGTCATGCTGGTTCTGGCCTTGATGGGCAATGCGTCGGCCATGCAGGCAATGACCGCCCATTTTGAAAACCCGGTGTTCATCGGCTCGGTGTTCGGGGTGCATCTCGCGGCTGCCGTGGCCGTGCTTCTTTCCGCCTTCGAGAAGCGCTGGTTCCGCGCGATGCCGCTCGTTGCTTTCGCCGTAGGCGGCAATGCGTTGGGCCTTTTTGTGTTTGCGCCCCCTTTAATGCACTGCATCTTCGGGTCGGCCGCCGTGGTCGTGTTCATGTATTCTTTTGTATATGGCAGGCTGAAACTTCTCTCACGCGGCGAGTTCAAGTATCTTGTCGTGTTCGCCTTGGCTCTTGCGTTAGCGTACATGGCCGTGACCTCTTCCATTGCAGAGGGCGTTTTGCAGGAAAGGGTCGCTCCGTTCATGACAGGCGAGTTCCTGACGGGCGATTTCATGTCTTTGCGCAAGTTGCTTTCCGCCATTTCCCTTGACATCTGGAAGGAGAGCCCCTGGTTCGGCGGCGGGCTTGGGTCTTTCGCCATGGAGCTGGGCTTCCATGCCGCAAAGGACCAGTGGGACGTGATCTCGCCGTTGCAGAACGCCCCGCTCAACGGGTATTGGCTCCTGTTGTCCGAGCGGGGCATGGTCGGCGCGTTCCTGATGGCGGTTCCGGCCCTGATGATGCTTGGCTTCTATGTGCGGAACCTGGCGAAGGGCGTAGTGCGGGCGCTCCCCGAGCCAGTTGCGTGGGTCGGCCTATTTGTTGCCGTCGCTGCATTTGTCGAGGCTTTCTTCGACGCAACGCCTTTTTCGCCTGCCATGCTTGCCGCAGTCGCGGCCTATCTTTCGGTCTCGACCAAAGCCTTCCCCAAGGAGAAGTGAAACATGTCCGACAAACCTCTATACTATGGTTCTTCTAAGGGTTCCAGCCCGATGTACTACGGGGCGGCAAAGACGCCTGCCTACGGAGGAAAGGGACCTGTCTATTACGGGAAAGGCGCATACGGCCAGTACGGCGCGTATGGCCAGTACGGCGCGTACGGCCAGTACGGCGGCGCCGGCGACCAGGGCGCCGACAACAGCTCGATCGTCGGAACCATAACTTTTGCCAGAATGCTTCGCGTCGTCTCGCAGCGCTGGCTTTCGGTGTTCGTGTTCCTCCTTGTCGGCCTTGTCGTCGCGTTTGCCGTCTACAGGATATCGCCTACGATCTACGAGGCGACGAGCGAATTCACGATGGACATGCGCCGCTCTTCTGGCGGCTCACGCAGCGCAATCGCCGAGGCGACGCCGGATTACGGCTCGTCGTACGACGAGATTTTCAACACCCGCATATCCGACTGGCGTTCCGACAAGATCGTCACGAAGATCGTGCAGCAGTACCGCGCTAACAATCCCGCCTCCACAGTCTCCGACGAGGAGATCATTTCGACCCTTGCCGGCTCCAAGCTTGACCTGATGCGCCGTTCGCGCATCATCACGATTGCGGTCCGGTCTAAGACGCCCGCCCTTTGCGCGGCGCTCGCAAATGCGTATGCCGAGGCCATCGAGGCCTTCACCGACGAGGAAAACAAGCTGCGCTGCGACAAGGCGGTCACTCAGATACACGGAAACGTGGAGAAGAAGCGCCGCGAGGTCGACAAGATCGCAAAGCAGCTTCTCGACTTCCGCACCGCGAACAAGGTCGACAACCTGCGTTCCACGAGGGCTACGCTGGAGCAGGCCCTCACGGCCGCTACGACCGAGGTCTTGTCGCTTGAGAACGAGCAGACTCAGCTTGTCGAATGGGAGAAGATGCTCGCCGCGGTGCAGAAGGACCCGACGACATACGGCAATCTCGCCGTGAACGTCCCGCGCGCCCAGGAGATTGCCGCGGAGTTCGCGTCGTATCAGACGGCCGACAGCGAGTATCAGAAGCTCCTTTTCGCGTACACGGAGAACCATCCCGAGGTCCTGACGAAGAGAAAGGAGGCTGAGCTTGCAAAGAAGCGGTTCCTCGACGCTGCCGCGCGCGCTCTCCTGACGGGCCGCTCAACCCTGCAGGTGACTCGCAACAGGCTTGCGAACCTGAAGACCAGGCAGGAGGAAATCAAGAACGAGATGTCGTCCGTCGAGCAGCGCATAGTGCTTGCGGAGTCGAGCCTGAACCAGCTTGACACGGAATACGGCGTTGCGACACGCGTCCTCGAGGGTCTGATACTTGACGAGAACAAGGCCCGCATAGAGGCGGAGTCCAACAACGAAATCGTCCGCGTCGGACGCCCTGCGACAGTGCCGTCGTCGCCGGTGCTGCCGAACCCCGTGGTGATCTTTGGCGCGGGAACCGCTCTTTCCATTGCGCTCGGTCTCCTTTTCGTGCTTGTCATGGACAATCTCGAAGACACGGTCGTCAACTTGTCCGACATTGAAGGCCGCCTTGCCCTCAAGGTGCTGGCCGTCCTTCCGCATGTCCGCCGCAAGAAGCGCGAGCAGGTCGCAAGATACCTGATAGAGGACAAGTACTCCCAGTTCTCCGAGTCGGTGGCCGGGCTTAGGAACCTTCTGGATTCCCCGCGCTACGAGGCGTTCTCCAAATGCCTGCTCATAATATCCACCCAGCCCGGCGAGGGCAAGACGATTACATCGACGTCGATTGCGATTGCCTATGCGCAGGCCGGGAAGAAGACCCTTCATGTCGACTTCGACCTAAGGCGGCCACGTCTCGCCCGTGTCTGGAGCCTTACGATAGACGAGAGCCGGAGTTTCTCCCACGCCCTGCAGAAATCCGGAGTCGAGAAGCCTGATTTCTCGCGGCTTGTAAACAAGAGCGACGTGGATGGTCTTGACGTTCTCGCGTCTCTGCCGCCAGACGGAGTCGCCCCGGCGACTATATTCGGCTCGTCCATCATCGGGGAGTTCTTCGAGTGGGCGCGCGCAAACTACGATCGCATAATCGTCGACTCGCCTCCGTATGGAGTTGTAGGAGACGTAGTGTCCCTTGCTGCGGTCGTCGATTCAGTCATCATAATGTGTTGCCCCGACAGGACACACTTCAAGCCGATACAGTATTGTTCGCGCACCCTTGCGGAAGCCGGGGCCAACATCCTCGGCGTGGTCGTGAACGACGTCGAAGTGTCCAGCGCCGCCGCGTTCTCCCCGTCCAGCCACCATGGAAGGCACAAGTACGGCTACGGATACGGCTATGGATATGGCTATGGCTACGGATATGGCTATGGCTACCGCCCGAAGAAGAAGGGCGGCAAGGACGGCGCAGATACAAAGGCCCCCAATGCCGACGGCAAATCCGCGAAAGCCGAGGATTCTGGCACTGGTGAGGAAAGACAGTTTGGCGATGAGGCATAGGCGGCCCATAAAGGTTTATGTTTGAAGGCAATGTTTTCGGCAGGTTGGACCAGAGAATCCAGCACGCGGTGCGTGACGCTGGCTACTCCGAGCCGACGCCGATACAGCTAAAGGCCATTCCGCACCTTCTTGACGGAAGGGACCTCATCGGCATAGCCCAAACCGGCACGGGCAAGACGGCTGCGTTCATGCTGCCGATCCTCAACCGCCTCGTAATCGAGCGAAGGCCCCGCCGTATCGGCCATCCGAGGGCGCTTGTCCTTTCGCCGACGCGCGAGCTTGCCGCACAGACGGCCGAAAACGTAAGGCGCTACTCGAAATACGCGAACCTTCCCTTTGCCTGCGTCTTCGGCGGAGTAAGCCAGTTCGGGCAGGTCAAGGACATAAAGAAGGGCGCGGAAACCGTCATAGCATGCCCCGGACGGCTCATAGACCTCATGACGCAGGGAATACTCTACCTCGACAAGGTGGAGTGCTTTGTCCTCGACGAGGCCGACAGAATGCTCGACATGGGGTTTCTTCCTGACATCAAGAGGATCATATCCAAGCTTCCGGCGGAGCGCCAGTCGCTTTTCTTCTCGGCCACCATGTCGCCCGCAATCGCGAAGCTTGCGGGCGAGCTTGTCTCCGATCCCGTGAAGATAGAGATATCTCCCGAGACTCCGGCGGTCGAGAAGATCAACCAGTCCGTCATGTTCGTGGAGAAGGCGCGCAAGGACTCCCTTCTTGCGCATCTCATCAAGACGCATCCCGAGTGGTCGAAGGTGATAGTGTTCGCCAAGATGCGCCATGGCGCGGACCGCGTCGTGAAGAAGCTCTCGCGAGAGGGGATCTTGTGCGCGGCCATACATTCAGACAAGACGCAGGGCCAGCGCACGCGCGCGCTGGACGGCTTCAGGAGAGGTGATTTGCGCGTCCTTGTCGCCACCGACATCGCAAGCAGGGGAATCGACGTCCCCGACGTCAGCTGCGTCATAAACATGGAGCTCCCCCTTGAAACCGAGTCGTACATCCATCGCATAGGGCGCACGGCCAGGGCCGGCGAGTCTGGATCTGCAATTTCCTTTGTGTCGCCGGAGGAGCGTGGCCAGCTCAAGGCCGTCGAACGGCTCATAAGAAAGTCGATACCGGTCGACAAGGGCCAGCCTTTTCACTTCGAAGGGCAGGGTTCCGATGCGTCAGGCAGCGGCAGCGCTCCCTCAAAGCCCCAGAAACCGCAGTGGGTTCATCCTGCGAACAGGAACAGGAACAACCGCAAGAGGCACGGGCACATGGGATTTCAGGGGCGGCGCCAGCCCGACTTCGGGCAGGGCCGCAGGAAGCCTAAAAACGGCGGCGAAGGACCGCTTGAACATTAAAGAAAGGAAGAGACCGAAATGTCGCTGAACATCGTAACGGAAACCGACAACCGCGTGCAGATCAAGAACGTGCTTATGAGTGTGAGCGACAAGACGGGGCTGGAGACGTTTGTCCCTGCGCTTGTCTCGGCCTGTCCCGGGGTCAAGATATATTCGACCGGCGGAACTTACTCCAAGGTTCGCGAGATACTTGGAGCGGCCGCGGCGGATACGCTTGTCGCAGTCTCAGACTATACAGGCCAGCCTGAAATGCAGGGAGGGCTTGTAAAGACGCTTGACTTCAAGATCTACCTCGGGCTCCTTTCCGAGAAGTACAACGACGCCCATCAGGCCGACCTCAAGCGGCTTTCCGCGCAGCCCATAGACATGGTCGTCGTAAACCTCTATCCTTTCCGCCAGACGGTGGCCAAGGAGGGGGTCACTCCCGAGATGGCCAGGACCAACATCGACATCGGGGGCCCCTGCATGGTAAGGGCGTCCGCCAAGAACTACCTGCGCGTCGCGTCAGTGACGGATCCCCTCGACTACGCCGAGATAGCGGGCGAGCTTTCGGCCCACGGCGGCACGCTTGGGTTCGACACTCGCTTCAGGCTCATGAAGAAGGCCTTCGCCCACACGGCGGCGTACGACACCGCGATATCGGAGTATTTCGCCGGCCGCGCCTGGAAAGAGGTCGACGGGACTTACGTCCAGCACTGACAATGCTCTTCGAGACGTTCAGGAGGATACGCGAGGAGGCTCCGAATTCCGTGGCCTTCCTCATAGCCTCCGGCGACAGGGCCCTGCCGATAACATGGCGGCAGTTCACCGACGACATCGACTTGGTCGCACGGCTCGTAACCACGCTTGCGTCTGGTTCGAGGATCGCGCTGCTCGGGGAGAATTCATACGAGTGGATGGTATGCCACGCGGCGATTGTCTTCTCCGGCTCGACAGTCGTGCCTCTCGACATGGATCTTTCAAGCGACGAGATCGCCGACCGCCTCAAGTTCGTAGGTGCGGCCGCGCTCGCCTACTCGTCGCTCTACGGGGAAAAGGCCGCTGACGTGGCCCGCAAGGTCCCCGGGCTGACTGTGGCTGCGTTTGGCTCCATCAAGACGGAACAGTTCCTTGGCAGGATACGCGGAGCCTTCAGGCCGTCCGACAGCATATGGAACGGCGCGCCTGCGGTGTCGCCGGACGCGACTTCAATGATCATGTTCACGTCGGGGACGACTTCGAGCCCTCGCGGAGCCGAGCTGACGGTCGGCGGGATCGAGGCTTTCGTGGATTCCGCCATGCGTGCCCTGAATGTGAGACCAGGCTCCAGCTCACTGATGCTGCTTCCGCTTCACCATATTTTCGGGCTTTGCA
>JBGUVV010000319.1:0-2624 GCA_045220525.1 Kiritimatiellia bacterium | reverse complement strand
ACGTCCGGTATCGCAAGCCCGTGGAAATAGAGCCAGTCGGCCGCAACGAGGAGAAGGCCCGTCACGGGGATCGTCCAGCGCCACTCGAACTTGTCGCGTTCCGCGCGCGATGCGCACTGCGCGGCGAAAAGTAGCGCATACATTGTGACAAGGCCAAGCTGGAACCAAAACTGCACCCTCTCCACAGGAATCGCGCACTTCTGGAGAATGAACTTATCCCACAGGCTTGATAAGGCGCTCATGCACATCCCGCCGACCGCAAACCACACCGCCCTTGAGCGAAGGAAGTCTATTCCCTCGTGCTTTCCAGCCCAGCCAAACGCCCAGTAGCCGGCGAAGACAAGAAGCATGCCAAGACCCTGCGCTATCGACGGGCGCTCCCGGTAGAGAAAGAACGCGACAATGAAGACGATTGCAGGGGCGGATGCACGTATTGGGGTCGCGATCGTGATCGGAAGCGTGCGCAAGGCGCAGAAAGTGAGCACCCACGAGACTCCGACTATCACGCTCTTAGTCGCAATGAGCGCAAGCTCGCCCGGCGAAACAGCAACGGCGTCGGCGAGACCGCCCGCGGCACTTAGGGCTGCGACATACGCCGCAGTTCCAGTCGCTGTCGATGCCAGGAGAACCGGCAGGACTGCGTTTCCGCGGACGCTTGCCATCTTTGCGAGATCGTAAAACGCGAGAAAGACCGCGCTTGAAAGAATCCACGCAATCCACATGTCACGCCCCAAATCCCTCCAGCGCCCTCGTCCACCAAGCGGCCGATGATCCGCAATGCCGGTCGAGGAGCTCACCTACGGTGGCTCTCACGAAATCGCGGCTTGCAGCGCGTGGATGCGGCAAGGTCAGCTCGTGGCTACGCATCTTGACTCCGCCGAACGCCACCAAGTCTATGTCGATCGTGCGCGGTCCGTTCTTCACGGTTCGAACGCGTCCGAGCCTCTCTTCTATTTCATGCATGGCCCTCGAAAACGCGAGAGGCTCAAGCTCCGTCTCGAAAAGAGCGGCCTGGTTCATGAACTTCATCGCGGCGAACTCGCGCGGAACTCCGACGGGATCGGTCTCTATCACTGAGCTTGCGTCGAGAAGCCGCGTATGCGGCATGCGGGAAAGCGAGGTGAGCGCGCGACGCAGGTATCCCGCGCGACTGCCGACATTCGAGCCGAGCGAGACAATCGCACGCTTCGCGACGGGGTTGCGCTCTACGAACACGAACGCCGGGCGGTCGGAAATGACAGTAACGTTCTCGGACGACGCGCGGTTCAATGTCGCGCAGTAGGCGTTCTCGAACTTTACCCCGGCGAGAGTCCACTTAAGGCCCTTGGACTTCATTTTCGTCGCGGGGTCTGGGGCGAACACCGAAACCCCGGCTCCGACCCAGGTCTTGAATCTCAGCTCTCCTCGCCCTTCCCCGCCTACCGGGAGAAAATCCCCGTTGTCTGTGGCCACGCGAAGCTGCGCCTCCAAAGCCCTGTAGATGTTGCCGATGGAATGGTCTTCTCGCTTGCCGGTCGCGCCGACGATTACTGGATTGGCCCAGCCTTCCTTCCTGCAAAGTTCAATGGCCTTTGAAAGGTCGTTTGACGACGGATCGCAGTTAACTATGGCATTCGCGGGAGGGAAAGATTCAATGCTGTCGAAATCACCGATTGCGACGTCCGGCATTCTCCCGAAGGCGCGGCGGAATGCATCGGCAGCCGAGTCGCACGCAACTACGCGCGATGCACTGGCAAGGATCCTCCAGGGCTCGCCCCCTCTTGCGGGAAACTCCCCCGCGGCAAGCATGACGGTGCGATTCATCCCATCGCGGCGATTGTAAGCATTCCAATCGCGTGCAAGACGGCTTGTCTGCGAATCTTGGCCCTGTCGCCCGCGAAGACCGCCTTCTCGGTGCGCACGCCGTCCTTCGAGGCGACTGAAAACCAGACGAGGCCGACTGGCTTTTCAGGCGAGCCGCCGCCAGGACCCGCTATGCCAGTCACCGACACCGCGATGTCGCTCTTCATCAGGGCTCGCGCACCCTCCGCCATCTCCGCGGCCGTCTCCTTCGATACGGCTCCAAAGCGACCAAGCGTCTCATTGCGGACTCCGAGCACTCCGCTCTTCACGTCGTTGGAATACGAGATCACGCCCCCGAGGAACACTTCGCTTGCGCCTGGCGCATCAGTTATCGCAGCTCCCACGCCGCCGCCTGTGCAGCTCTCGGCGGTAGCGCACGTAAGGCCCTTCGCCTTCAGAAGCTCGACGAGAGTCGCCGCAGCAGACACCCCGTCCGTCCATTCCGCCGACGCCGACTCAAGGCCCTCCACGGCCCCGTATTTCGTGACAGTCGCCTTGACCGCCCCGACATTCGCCTTTCCTCGGCAGACGTCGCACACAACCTTCGCCGCGCGCTCTATCATGCGGCACTCGGCGGCGACAAGGGCCTTTCGGATGTCGCTTGAAAGCTCCGCGTAATCGACGGCGTCGCGGATGTCGTCAGTCTCGGCGGGGAGTGGAGAAACGTCAAGCTCCACGTCAACGCGAAGGCGCTGCGTCCGCGTCCGCTCGTCGGGGCGTTCCCCGATGATGCAATCGACTTCTATGCCGTCAAGCCTGAGCTTCATCTCACGCCTCCACGC
>JBGUVV010000318.1:0-5666 GCA_045220525.1 Kiritimatiellia bacterium | reverse complement strand
CACGCTCCCGCAGATGCGCGGCAGCTTGCCGACAGAAAACGCGACGTCCGCATTGCGCACCGTCAGGTGCTCGGCGACGACGACGCTCTCGCCAGATGCACGATGACAGACGCCAGTGGAGAAGCCGCCGACTGTGACGTCGCAGAAGTAGCCGCAGGCGTTCCGCTTCGGCATGAGTATTCCCGTCTCGCCGCCGCCGCGCGACACGACGGTTACGTTGCGTATGCCGCCGTAGTTCGAGGAATTCCACTCGACGCCCACGACACCGGGATTGCCACGCCCAGCATCAACCGTAACGTTCTCAAGCATGTTGCCGATGTTGATGTTCGAGCCTCTCGTCATCAGCAGGAAGTACTTGAGAATCGGTTTTGCCGCGCCCGCACCGAATCCAAGCGCGTTGTCGTCAAGCTTGATAATAGTATTCTCTCGGCTCTCTCCCACTATGCGTATCTTCCAGTTCGCCTCGGCGTACAGAGAGCACTTCGACGGATCGTTCGGGTCAATCGTATCGTGCTTCTTGAGTGCAACCTCCTCGGCAGGCGAATTGACGTTCAGGTACCTGACCTGCCCCCAGCCGAGCTGAATGTTGATGGCAAGTGCCGGCCAACCCTGCGAAATCGTATCTGTCACGCGATAGGTACCGTTCGGGAGGTAGATCGTCCAGTTGTTGGTCTTCGCGTGGTCGCACGTCACGGAACCCGACGAGCTGCACGCGATTTTCCACTGGTCGCGCACCCAGCGAAGCGCGAAGCGTAGCGCCTGCGTGTCGTCCGCCACGCCATCGCCTTTCGCGAAGAACGGCGCCTTCGTGACATCGACCCAGTTGCCTCCCTGTCCATTGTGCCAGAACGCCCGCGCGGGTATCCGGCGGGTGACACCGGGCGTCCTGTCGCCGGACGAAACAGCGGCCTCACATGTCGTCGCGAGCACAACAGACATGAGCATGCACACGACCACTGGATTCCGAATCGCCATCTGCGGTTTTCCTTGCTTGAACATAAACATGCGTATTATCGCATATCGACCAGGCGATTACAATCTACAAACACGCAGAAGGCGCTTTGTATAATTGCGCAACTGCCGGAAATTTGCTAAACTTACATGCATGAAAAGTCCCCGCAAAAAGATGCCCCGCGTGGCAATCCTGCTAGATGGCCCGTATTCGACACATGCTGAGATGCTGACGGGCATGCTTCTGTTCACAAAGATGCGCGCCCAATGGGCGACGGAGATCCGCATGGGGCGGCTCGGCGAAGCCATTTCCCACGACTTCGACATGAATCCTGTCGACGGTCTTGTCGTCGCCGGACGTTTCGCGGCAATTCTGCGCTCTGCCGCGAAAAGGGGCATCCCGACGGTCGCAATCGACCCGTTCACGAAGTTTCCCGGCCTAGCCATTTCGCTGTCGTGCGACAACGAGGCCGTGGCAAGGCTTGCAGCCGCCCATCTCGTCTCCACCGGGCTCGCCAATTTCGCATTCCTGCCGGAGCCAAGCGGCCAGCCATTCTCGCGGGCACGGCAGAAGGCATTCGCCGATGCAATCGCCGCCCACCCCGACACAACGCTCCGCATATTCAGGCGCGGGAAGAGCCTCTCGCGCTGGCTGGCCGAGCTGCCAAAGCCAATCGGCATTTTTGCCGCCGACGACATCCGCGCAAGGCAGGTATCGGACACAGCGCACGCCATCGGGCTGAAGATCCCGGACGAGATCGCGATAATCGGCGTGGACAACGACAGGATTCTCTGCGAGACCACCTCCCCTGCCCTTTCAAGCGTATGGATGCGGACACAGGACGCCGCATTCCGCTGCGCCGTGCTGCTCCACGACATCATGACCGGAACGCGACCCATGCCGCATGAGCCGATAACCGTCAAGTACGGTGGAGAGATTGTCGCGCGCCAGTCGACGCGATTTGTCGAAACGCACGACTCGCTGATACTGCGCTGCTGCGAACTCCTGGAGGCAAACCTGCACACGCCACTGCGAATCGAGAGCCTCCTGCCCGTCCTTCACGTGTCGCGCCGGACGCTTGAGACTCGATTCAAAGCCGCCGTCGGCCGCACAATCCACGGGGAACTGATGCGCATGCGCATCGAACGGGCGAAAAACCTGCTGAAAGACGACTCGCTTTCACAGGCCCGTGTCGCGGAGTGCTGCGGCTTCCACGACGCAAGCCACCTCAACGACGCATTCAAGAAGTACGCAAAGGCCCTTCCTTCCGCCTTCAGGCGTGCTTCGGGCGCCCGGCCTTCGCCAGCATGTCCTTCATGACAAACTCCGCCATCGGACTGCGGCAGATGTTCCCGTGGCACACAAAGAGAATCTTCATTTCTCGAAAAGCGGAGTGGAGAAGTATCGTTCGGCCGTGTCGGGGAGTATCGTAACTACGGTCTTGCCGGGGCCCAGCCGCTTCGCGAGCTTGAGCGCGGCGAAGACGTTGGTGCCCGCCGATATGCCGGCCATCAAACCCTCCTTGCGGGCAAGGTCGCGCGCGCAGCCGAGCGCCTCTTCGTCGGAGACGACGCAGATATGCGAGTATATCTGAGTGTTGAGGTTGTCGGGTATGAGCCCGTCGCCGATGCCCATCTGCAAATGCGTGCCGACCGTCCCGCCCGCGAGAATCGCCGCGTTCTTGGGCTCGACCGCCCATATCTCGATGGACGGGTTCTGCGCCTTTAGGACTTCGCCGATTCCGCTAAGAGTTCCGCCTGTGCCGACGCCGGAGCAGAAGCCGTGTATGGGCTTCGCCGCCTGCTCCATTATCTCAAGCGCAGTTCCGTGGCGGTGCGCCGCCGGGTTCGCCGGATTCGAGAACTGCTCGGGGACGAATACCTTCGGGTCCTCCTTCGCCATTCGCTGAGCAATCGCGGCGCACTCGGCGATTGCGTCGCCGATGTTGCCGTCGTCGTGGACAAGCACGACTTCCGCGCCGTAGTGGCGCACAAGCTTGCGGCGCTCTTCGCTGACGCTGTCTGGCATGACGATGATCGTCTTGTAGCCCCTCACCGCGCCGATGAGCGCGAGGCCAATGCCCTGGTTGCCGCTTGTGGGCTCTACGATGACGGAGTCGGGCTTTAGGAGCCCGCGCGCCTCGGCGTCGCGAATCATGTTGAGTGCCGTGCGGGTCTTTATCGATCCGCCGACGTTCAGCGCCTCGAACTTTACGAGAACTTCGGCCATGTCGGGCGTCGTCATCCGCCGAAGCCTCACCAGCGGCGTATGCCCCACCGCGTCAAGTATGCTGTCGCAAATCATCCATTTCTCTTCTTTTGCTTGCCGAACTTCCTGCCCTTGAGCAGATAATGTTGGTATTATACCAAAATCGCCGCGAGCAATGCCTACAATTCCTTAAGCAGAGCGGAGCAACCGATGACGACATCGGCGTATGTCGTCTCGAAATCGCCTGTGTACCAGGGATCGGCTACGTCGCGGTCCATGTCGGCGAAGTCGAGAAGCCTGCGAAGCTTTGGCTTGTCAGACGACCCCGCCATTCGGCGCAAGTCGTGCATGTTCACGCCGTCCATGCCGACGACAAGGTCGTACTCCATGAGTTTTGAAGCCGAAAGAAGCCATGCGCGGCGAGGGGAGAACGGGATGCCGTGCTTCGACAGCTCGCGCCTCGTGCCGTAGTGGATGTCGTTCCCGATCTCGTCGGTATGCAGCGCGGCTGACTCGACAACGACGTCGTCGCGGCCGGCCTTCGCCAGCATGTCCTTTATGACGAATTCCGCCATCGGACTGCGGCAGATGTTCCCGTGGCACACAAAAAGAATCTTCATACGCGCATTATACCATTTTTACATCAGCGCGTATTTGGCGATGAATAGCGCCGTAAGGATGTACATGATCCAGTGAATGCGCTTGAATTGTCCAGACAAGGTGTTTATCGCCGTGTATGCAATCACGCCGAGCATCAGGCCGTCGGAGATGGAGTAGGTAAACGGCATTGCCGCAACGGTGATGAACGCCGGCAGCGCCTCGCCCGCGTCCTGCCAGTTTATGTCCACGCACGACGAGAGCATCATGTAGCCTACGACGATAAGCGCCGGAGCAGTCGCGAAGCCGGGAATCGCCAGGAACACCGGGGCGAAGACGAGCGAAAGCGCGAAGAGCGCGGCAGCAGCCGCACCCGTGAGGCCCGTGCGTCCGCCCGCCATTACGCCGGACGCCGATTCGACATACGTCGTCGTGGTGGAAGTGCCGAGCACCGCGCCAGCCGCTGTCGCGATGGAGTCAGCGCAGAGTGCGCCGGATATCCGCGGCAGCCGGCCGTTCTTGTCGAGGAACCCGCCCTTCATCGAGATGCCGATCAGCGTGCCGAGCGCGCCGAAGAGGTCGACAAAGAAGAACGAGAACATGACGACGAGGAAATCCAAGGACATTGCAAGCGACCAGCCTGTCCCCACTACTTCGCCCTTCACCGCATGCGTCCACCCGTCGGGGCGGAAGAGTGCGCCAAGCGTTGACCCGAACTCGCCGAAATCCTTCGCAAGCCCCTCTGCCGAGAAATTCGGGTATAGCGAATTGAACCCGTTCGCAGCGTCCGGCACGTATATTCCCAACGCCTGCGCTACCATCCCAAGCGCCCAGGAGAAGAGTATTCCGAAAAGGATGGCGCCCTTGAACCCCTTTACCACGAGCAAGCCGGTGAAAATCGTTCCGACCAGCGCGATGATTGCGCAGATCCCGTGCGTTGCGAACGGCACGTCCGTGAAGTGCACCATCGAGACGAGCGTTGCCGGGTTGTCCACGACAAGCCCAGCCGTCTTCATGGCGATGATGCAGATAAATAGCCCTATGCCGGCCGCCACCGCCTTCTTCAGCGCGAACGGGATGCTGTTGAAGATCGCCTCTCGCACAGGCGTGAGCGAAAGCGCAAGGAACACGAGCCCCTCCACAAACACCGCCAATAGCGCGAATTGCCAGCTGTAGCCCATTGTCAGCACCACGGTGAACGCAAGAAAGGCGTTTAGTCCCATTCCCGGAGCCAGCACAAAGGGATAGTTGGAAATGAGCGCCATCAAAAGAGTGCCAACCACCGCCGCGAGCGCAGTCGCCACGAACACCCCGCCCATGGGAATCCCGGCGGCGGAAAGGATCTGCGGGTTCACGGCGAGGATGTAGGCCATCGTCATGAATGTGGTAAGACCGGCGGCAAGTTCCGTCTTGACGGTGGTCGCGTTCTGTTCCAGCTTGAAGAGTCGGTCAAGGAGCCTATGCACAGTTCCAATCACGGCGCAGTTCATGTTTCAATCTTTCTTCGCAGATGGCAGATAGAAGCCAAGGCTTGTGGCGACGTTGCGGTAGTGACGGTGCGACGGCTCATGCCGGTTGTCCACTACGACCTTGCCGCTGGCCGCGTCGAAGCGAACGAGCGTAGAGGAGCCTCCGCCGTCCATGTTTATCGCGTCAGCCGCGCCCGCCGCCCTGAGAAGCAGCGCGAGATCGATCATGTCGGCTCCGTGCGAATAGCCATTCTGCCGCCCGTCGACAACGAGAACGTACAGGTATCTGCCATCCGCCGATATCCCGAACGCGGTGCGCGGCGCAAGGCGCGGCTTGCCTTTCGGATCGCGCCTGCCCGTAGGCTCGCCGCCGCGCATGATGATCCTGAAGCCGGGGTAGGCGACGGCGACTGCCGGCAGGTCTGCGTCGTCAAGGGCGT
>JBGUVV010000317.1:0-6314 GCA_045220525.1 Kiritimatiellia bacterium | reverse complement strand
CTATTCGTACAGGCGCGGAGAGGACGGCTGGAGCACGTGGGATTCCTCGCGCGTGCGCACTCCTTGCGTCGACGGCGTAGAGGTCGTCACGTCGGCTGGCGGCCCGGTGGAAGTCGTCCTTCCCGTTTCGGAATGCGGCGACTACGCGCTGACGCTTTCGGATGCAAGGGCAGGCGTGTCGTTCGGGCGCACGTTCTATCTCAGCAGCTGGGGCGACGAGGCTGTGCGCGCGCCGCTCTCCAATCCGACCGAAGTCACCATCCGCCCGGACAAGGCGTTCTACAGACCGGGCGAGACGCCGAGGCTCGTCGTAAAGTCTCCGTTCGCCGGTCATGCGATGCTCGGCGTCTACCGCGACGGATGGGTGCATTCGCGCGTCTTCGCTCTGACAAACGCGACGTGCGAAGTGGAACTGCCGAAGGCGGAGGCCTCGTGGGCTCCGAATGTCGATGTCACTCTTTCCGTCGTGCAGGGCGCGGCGGCTGGCGGCAGGCATCTCGCGGTGCGCGCGCACGGCGAGACGACGGTCGTCGTGAGGCGGCCCGAGAACGAGTTCGACGTAGCGCTTGACGCCAAGGTGGACGTTGGTGTTGGAGGCTCAAAGGTAGAGGTGTCGGTCGCCGCGGCGGGGGCGAATGCTTCCGATGCCGTTGCGACGGTCACCGTCGTGGACGAGGGGATTAACCTCCTGACAGGCGAGGAGACCCCTGACCCGATCGGGTTCTTTGCCATGCCGCGCACGGCGGACCATCCGCTCTACGACCTCTACCACCGGCTATTGCCAGTGTTGGACGGCGGGCTCAAGGCCAGCGGAGTCAAGACTGGCGGCGGCTTTGGCGCAGAGATGCTTGGCCGCGTCAGCCCCGTGCCGACGCGGCGCTTCAAGCCGCTTGCGACGTGGCAGGCGAACATCCCGCTTTCGGATGGCCGCGCAACCGCAGCGTTCCATCTTCCCGAGTTCGTTGGCGAAGTTCGGGTGACAGCCGTCGTCTGCTCCCGGGAGGCGTCTGGCTCCAAGTCTATCCTTCGCAAGGTGACACCCAAGCTCGTCATGCAGCCGGACGCGCCGCGTTTCGCAGCGCCTGGCGACGAGTTTGAGGTTACGCTGCCTCTTTCGAACAGGAGCGGAGCGGACGGCGAGGTGGGCTATGCCGTCGAGGCGTCTCAAGAAGTCGAGCTTGAACGTGTGGCCGGTTCGCTTGTGCTTGCGAAGGACGCTTCGACAAATCTCTTTTTCCGCGCGAAGGCGAGGGGCGTAGGCGAGGGCGAGATCAAGTTCGTGTCCAATGGCTTCGGCGAGCGCCACGTCGTGTCGCTTGAGCTGCCCGTCCGCCCGGCGGTCGCGTGGCGCGAGACTGCGGGAGTGGTGCACGTCGCGCCTCATGCGGAAGCGTCGCTCCCCGCAGTAGACGGCCCGTCTCGCCGCGTCGCGACAGTGAGCGGCTCGTCGATGGGAGAGCTCGTCTCTGCGCTGGAATGGCTTTCTGGCTATCCGCACGGGTGCCTCGAGCAGACGACGTCGCGCATCTTTCCGCTTGTCTCGGCGGGCGGCGTCCTCAACTCGCTTGGCAGCGCGAAGGCGGGCGGCCGCGCCGAGTACGTTGCGGCCGGCGTAAGGCGCGTCGAGTCGATGGTGCGGGCCAACGACTTCGTCATGTGGCCGGACTGCCGCTATGCGCCGTGGGACAAGGAAGTGTCGCTCTATGCGGCGCACTTCCTCGTGGAGGCCGAGAAGTCGGGCGTGGCGCTCAACCAGACGGCGAAGAAGCAGGTGATGGGCATGCTGGGCAAGTGGGCGATGTCGACGAACGAGGCGGTGTCGGCCTACGCCTGCCATACGCTTGCACTCGCCGGTGCGCCAGAGAGGGACAGGATGTTCCGGCTCTACGACAATGCGAGGTCTCTCTCGCTCCTTTCGCGCGCGAGGCTCTCCCGCGCCTTCGCCGCGATTGGCGACAGGCAGCGCGCAGAAAGTCTCCTCTCCAACGCGCTTGCGCCTGACTCCGTCAGGGAGGCCGCGTTTGCGCTGCTTGCGCTGCTGGAGATAGACCCCGACGATGCGCGTTTGGCGTCGCTCGTAGCATACCTTACGGCAAACCGCGACAAGGAGAGGTTCTGCTGGGGCACCACGGGCGAGAACGCCCACGCGCTTCTCGCACTCGGCGAATACTACCGCCGCCACCCGGCAAAAGGCGGCTCGCCGAAAGTAGACGTCATGGACGGCGGTCACCTCGCGTCGACGCTCGGCGACCGAGGAAACTACCTCACTTCTTCTGGCGGAGCTCTGCGCTTCGTAAACGGAGGCGACGCCGACGCGTTCGTGTCGTGGAAGACCCTTGTCCTGCCTGATCCGTCAACGACGACAGACGAGTCGAGCGGCATCTCGGTGTCGCGGCGCTTCTTCACGCCGGACGGCCAACCTGCCGACATGGAGTCGCTCTCGCGCGGAGACATGCTCGTCGTCGAGCTCGTCCTTTCGTGCGACGACTCGCGCACGCTCTCCGACATCGTCGTGGAGGATCTCTTCGCCGGCGCGTTTGAGCCCATACACTCGCCGCTGGACCCGACGCAGTTCGCGTGGTGCGCGAAGGGCGGTCCGGACTGGGTGCTGCGCAGCGACGCGCGCGACGACCGCATGCTCGTGTTCTCGAAGAAGTTCACGCTGGAGAGGGGAAATGAAGCAAGGTTCTTCTACCCGGTCAGGGTCGTCTCGGCGGGCGAGTTCGCGCTTCCGGGTCCGTCTGCGGAGGGCATGTACGCTCCTTCTCTGCGTTCCCGCCGCGCTGCTGGCCGCGTCGTGGTTCGCCATTGACTGGACTGACGAAGGGTCAGGGGAATATCCGGGCGGGCGCATCCTGCGTGACAGCGGCGGAAACGTCATGCGCGTCTCGCTCGGCCCCGGCGACGTCGACTGCCGCCCGTACTACGAGGCGGACCCCGGCGACTGGATCGCGAAGGCGCTCGTTGCGGCGGAGGACGGCACGTTCTGGACGCACTGCGGCGTGCGCCCGCTGAGCGTCCTGCGCGCGGCTTGCCAGAACGTCTTCTACAGGCGCAGGATATCCGGCGCGTCCACCATCACCATGCAGGCGGTCCGCCTCATAAGGCCGCACCCGAAGACGCTTCTCTGGAAGTGGCGCGAGGCGGTGATGGCGCTCAAGATGGAGCGCGCAAAGGACAAGCGCTGGATACTCTCGCAGTACCTGAACCGCGCGCCCTACGGCTCCAACTTCATCGGCATAGAGGCGGCGGCGAGGGGCTGGTTCGGAAAGGGCGCTAAGGACCTCGGCCTCGGCGAGGCGGCGATGCTCGCGGGGATGGTCCAGGCGCCGTCGCGCTTCCGCCCCGACCGAGGGCTCGAGCGCGCGCTCCACAGGCGCGACTACGTCCTTAACCGCATGTTGGAACTTGGGATGATAACGGAAGGGCAGATGGAGGGCGCGAGGAGCGTCCGCCCCGTCGTCTGCCGCGCACCGCGCCCGTTCCGCCATCCGTACTTCTGCGACTGGGTCATGCAGCGCGAGGGCCTCGGCCGCCCCGAGCAGCGTACGAGCGGCGACGCCGTGACTACGCTTGACGAGGACGTGCAGTCGCTGTGCGAGCGTGTCGTCGACGATGCCGCGAAGCGCGGCGGATGGTCCGCGGCGGCCGTCGTCATGCGCGTGGACACGGGCGCTGTTGCCGCGCTTGCGTGCAGCGGGGACTACTTTGACGGCAAGTCCGGCCAGGTCAACACGGCCCTTGCGCCGCGCCCGGCGGGATCGACGCTTAAGCCGTTTCTCGTCGCCGCCGCTCTTGACGCTGGGCTCGTTACCCCGGAGGAGCGGCTGATGGACGTGCCGGTCTCGTACAGGGGCTACCACCCGGCGAACTTCGACGCGCGCCACAGGGGCCTCGTCACGACGCGCGACGCGCTCGTCCTTTCGCTGAACATCCCGTTCGTCCAACTTCTCTCCCGCCTTGGGATAGACCGCTTCGGCACGACGCTTCGCTCGCTTGGCTTCGCCCACATGGATGGCTCCGACGAGAAGTTCGGCCTCGGGATGGCGATAGGCAACGTTGAGGTAACTCTCGTCGAGCTTGTCGCCGCCTACGCGACATTGGCGCGCGGCGGGACGTACCGTCCGCCGGTCGCCCTCGCCGACGATGCGGCTGGCGGCGGCGCGAGGCCAGGCGCAAGGGTGTTTTCAGAAGGCGCGTGCCACCTTGTCGACGACATGCTTTCCGGCAGCGAGCGAAGCGGCGCGGCGCTTGGGCATGTCGCCGACGTCGCGACTTCGCGGTTCGCGTGGAAGACTGGCACGAGCTCCGCCTACCGCGACGCATGGACGGTGGTGTGGAACCCTGAATACGTCGTGGGCGTGTGGTGCGGGCACAAGTCGGGCGGCTTCGGCGACAAGACGCTCGTCGGGGCGAAGGCGGCCGCGCCGGTGGCGTGGACGATTGCGCGTTCGCTGTATCCGAAGGACGACGGCCCGTGGTTCGTGGAGCCGGGCGACATAGTAAGGCGCGACGTCTGCTCGCTCACTGGCCTTGTCGCAGGTCCCGACTGCCCGTCGGTCGAGACGGGCCGCGCCCTGCGTGGGCGCAGCGCGTCCACGCTCTGCGCCGTGCATCGCCGTGACGCAGACGGCAGGAGGGTCGAGAGACTGGACGCGGGGCTTGCTGCGTTCTCGGGCCTGGTCGGGCGGGCGGCGAGCCTCTCCGTCGCAAGACCGGAGGACGGCGCCGTCTTCTCGCTCGTCAAGGGGATGCCGCAGCAGGGCATTGTCTGCCAGGCGGCGGGGAATCCCGACGGCGCGCCGCTGTGGTGGTTCGTTGACGGCGCGCCCGCCGGCGAGTCGGAGGGGTCGCGCCCGTTAAAAGTGGACATGTCGGAGGGAGAGCACGTGATATCGTGCGCAACGGAAGACGGCGTCTCGGCGTCCGTGAAGATAACCGTCGTGCATTAGCGGAAAACGAAGGGGCGGTGACCAACCGGTCGCCGCCCTCTTCATTTCATCCAACGGAAAAGCGCGTATTAGCGCTTGACCAGTTTGCGCACCGCCTTGTGCGAGCAGAAGGTCCGCTCGGTGTAGAGCTTGGCGCGCCAGGCGTCGCCTTTCTTGACAACCTTGATGGCCTGGAGCCAAGGCGAGTTGAAGGGGAAGAGCTTTTCGACCCTGACGCCGTAGCTGTCGCGGGAAACGGTGAAGTTGCCGGCGATGTTCTTGCGGCCGTTGTCGATGGCGAGAACCTTGCCCTCGAAATCCTGAATGCGGAACTTGTCGCCTTCCTTGATCTTGATCGAAACCCTCACGATGTCGCCTGCGCGAAACTCGGGGAATTTCTTGTCGGCCAGGGAGGCGGTCTGCTCCGCGTTGATCTTGTCTATAAGCTTGATACCCATGATTCCACCTCCTTAGGCCGCTGGAGCCTCGGCTGGCTTGGCCGGAGCCTTCGCCTTCGTCGCGTGATGAGGCTTGATGTTGGGGTTCTTGGCGCGGCGGATGAGCGAGGCGACCGTGGTGGACGGCTTGGCGCCGTTCTTGAGCCACTTGTCGACCTTCGCAAGGTCGAGCTGGAAGTTGTTCTCCTTGATCTGGGTGTCGTACCACCCGAGGATCTCAAGGAACTTTCCGTCGCGGGGCGAACGGGAGTCGGCCGCCACGATGCGGTATGTCGCGTGGTTTGTGCAACCTGTGCGACGCATTCTCAATTTAACCATTGTAACCTATTTCCTTTCCGTATGGATGAAACGAATGCGTAGTATATCATACACGCGACCGGAATGCAAGCGTAAAATAGATAAACGAAAATTGTTAGAGGAGCGCTTGCATTGCCGTTTGCCGCTTGCGCCATTCGCGCATCGTGCAGCCGAAGCGGCGCTTGAATAGAACCTTCAGATAGCTCGGGTCGGTATAGCCGCATTCCTCCGAGATGGTTCTTATAGGACGGTTTGTCGTGGCAAGAAACTTTTTCACGGCATCCAGCCTGTGGCGGGTGATTGCCTCGTTGATTGTCTCGCCGCTGAATTGCTGGAAGCGAAGGTCCGCGAGACGCCGCGAAATGCCGAGCGCCTTCGCGACGTCGTCGACCTTTATCCCCTTGACTGCGTTCTTGCGGATGAAGTCAAGCGCTCGTGAGAGAATGTGCGCAGTTGGCGTAGAGGCGACGGCCGACTCGCGCTCGACGACTTTCACCGGACGTATCAGAAAAGGCTTTGAGTCCTTTGGGCCTCGCCCCGCCATAAGCCGTTCCAATGCTCGCGCGGCCGCATAGCCGAGCTTCTCGTGGTCTGGCAGGATGCTTGTGAGCGGCGGGACGCACGACTC
>JBGUVV010000316.1:0-8885 GCA_045220525.1 Kiritimatiellia bacterium | reverse complement strand
ATTTCGTAGTCGCCCGTCACCTTGAGCTCGCAGCCTCGCCTCATGCAGATGTCGGAAAGGCGCTCCAGCTGCCTGCGGAGCTCCTTGAGCGCGGCAATCGCGGCGGGCGAACCTGGCCCCTTCTTCTGCGCGGCGTAGTCGAGGGTCGGAAGATATAGATACGCCTCGTCCACGTCATGGACGTTCGTCATCTCCTCGAACCATCGTATGCAAGCGCGCCCGACCTTCGGCGATGCGAACGGCCCCCAGTAGCGCCAGAGCGGGAAACCGCCGCAGAGCTTCTTGAGAACGGATTCCATTCCCGTCGGCTTCGTGTAGCAGGCCATGATAATGCCGCCGCCGTGCTTGTGGATAGGGGCTGGCGAGATTACGACGTCCGCCGACTCGCCAAGCGACTGCTGGAAGAAGAAAAGCCCCACCGTTCCCCCTGCTGCGCGGCGCTCGTCCCAGATGCGCGTCCCCTTCACGATGTTCGCGCTCTGCTCCCAGAAGAACGGGCGGCGAAGGGTCTCTGACCACCAGCCGTTCGAGACGACGCCATGTTCAGCGGGCGGGAGCCCCGTCCTGAGCGACGCCTGCGCGACGCATGTGACGGCGGGGAATACCGAAGGCGCGGGCGAGAACTTCAGCCCGGCGATTTCAAGCATCCCGTTCCCCTCAAGAAGCCGGTAGCCGAGTCCGGCGGCGATTACGTTAAGCGTCTTCATGGCGTGTCAGTGCCTTGCATATGTGAACAAAGTCGGATACCGCCCCATGACAAACCAGTCAACTGGAATCTTCCTGCTGTTCAGCGTGTCGGGGCGCATCGAATCATAGACTGCGGCAAGGCTTCCGTTCTGCCAGCATTCAAAACGGTATGCTATAAGCTTCGGAACGACATTCCCGCGAACATTCGCGCCAGGCACCTGGAAGCCGCCAGTCTGCATGGAAGACTTGTCGAAATACTCTATGTTCTTCGCCGAGCCGAAGGCGCATTCGCGCTGGAAATACGAGAGCCCCTCGATGCAATATACCGACAATCCGTTGCCAGCGTCATACGCCGAAGTCGTCATTGGCATCCCGTATGAGCAAATCGGCATGTACGAAAACTTGTACTTGCCGCCGGGCTCGCACGCCACCGCGTCCATGACCACGTTGTCGGCCCCGCACCCAAGCAGCATTACAACCCTTATCACTGGATTCTTCACGCCCTTGAGGCCGGAAAGCCCTAGGACGATGTTCCCGTTGACGAAATACCGCGCGGCCTGCTTGCCGACTTGATGCTTGTTTATCTTGAGCGACGGCGCCTTGAACGAAGCCTGCACCTGTGGGAATATCCCAGCCTCCTTCTGCATCTTCGCCTTCTGCGCCTCGGCTTCCCTGAAAAACGAGTTAAGGTCGCTCTTGCGCCACTTGACGCCGCCGATGCGCAGGACCGAGCGCCCCGCGTCAACAGGCTGCGCATTTTTCCTGATCCAGGCCTTCGGGTCGTTGTCAAGGGCGTCAAACGCCGCAACTCCGAGGACATCGCCGTTTTCGTCAAGCGCGGCGCTTCCGTTGCTGCCACGTGGAAACCTCGCGGTCACTCCGACCTTGCCAGGCCCTACCTTGGAAACCGTGCCGTTGTAGTGGGAAACGCCGCCAGACCTCTCGTCGGTTCCGAAAACGCAGACTTTCTGGCGTAGCTCCAGGGCCTTTTGGGAGAGCTTGAGGGCAGGCTGGTTAGACGCGACTGCAAATCGGACGATATCCGCGTTTTCCGCAACCTCGAGCCTGCCGAACTTAAGCGCGGTGCCGTCCTGAAGATACGCGGCGACTCGCCTCTGACCGCTTATGACGTGCTTGCCTGTGACGAAATACCTCTTTCCGTCCATCTCGCAGACGAAGCCTGCGCCAGAGGAATCGTCGCACTGGACGACGAGAAGCTTGTCCTTGACTTGCCGGAAGACATCCTGGGAAGTCGCCCCATGCGCCGAGAGCGCGAAAAAGGCGGCGGCAAGGACCGCAACCGCAAGGGTTCTTCCGTCCATTCCCGCTACAGCATCCTGAGCCTGACGGGATCGCCATCGACGGCGCCGGAGGCCTTTATCTCGGCGAGCGCCGCTTCAAGGTCGCTCGTCTTCGCCTCGTGGGTGAGGGCGACGACCGGCACGTATCCGCCGACTTCGCCCGCCGCAGCCGCCGAAGCCGGATCCTTCTGCGTGGCCGCGGAGATGGAAACCCCGTGGCTTCCGAGCAAGGAGGCGATGGTGCCAAACGCCCCGGGCCTGTCGGCCACCATGAAGCGCACGTAGAACTTCGACACTATGTCGCCCGCCGCCTTGAGCTTCAACGTCCCCTCGGCATATGACGGAACGCCTCGCGCATAGCGTGTCTCGCCGTGCGCCAGGTTGCGCGCGATGTCGCCGATGTCGCCGATGACGGTCGATGCCGTTGGGAGGCGGCCCGCGCCGCGCCCGTAGTACATCGTGCGGTCGCTCATGTCGCCATTCACCATTACGGCGTTGAAGGCATCGTTGACGCTTGAAAGCATGTGCGTGAAAGGTATAAGCGTCGGGTGCACGCCGACCTCCACCTCGTCGCCGTCCTTCGCGACGACAGCAAGGAGCTTTATGCGATAGCCGAAGTCTGCCGCGTACTTTACGTCGATGCCGGCAAGGTTGCGGATGCCCTCCACCTGGACGCTCGCGAGCTCCGGATGGAAGCCGTAGGCAAGGGCCCCGAGGATGCAGGCCTTGTGGGCGGTGTCGAATCCGTCGATGTCGAGGGAGGGGTTGGCCTCGGCGTAGCCAAGGCGCTGGGCGTCCTTGAGCACGACGTCGAACGGAGCCCCCTCGCGCTCCATGCGAGTGAGGATGTAGTTGCACGTCCCGTTGAGGATGCCGTGGATGGACTTTATGTCGTTTCCGGCGAGTCCCTCGCGGAGGACGCGGATTATCGGGATCCCACCGCCGACCGACGCGCCGAAGTAGATATCGACCCCGGCCTCGGCAGCCGCGTCGAATATCTCGCGCCCATACTCGGCAAGGAGCTTCTTGTTGGCCGTGACGACGCACTTTCCGGCCTTGAGGGCGTCCAAGACGAGCTTGCGCGCAATGCCGGTTCCGCCGATGGTCTCGACGACGATGCCAATATCCTTGTCGGCGACAACTGCCCCTGCATCTGTCGTAAGGGCCTCCGCCGGAACTGCGACGCCCCTATCGGTCGTGATGTCGAGATCCGCCACCTTGCGAAGGACGATATCGACGCCAAGCCGCCTCGCCATCACCTCGCGATGTCTCAAAAGCCCGTCCGCGACGCCAGCGCCCACGGTGCCGAACCCAAGAATGCCTACTCCTATCTGCTTCATGTGCTACGCTCTCTTATATTTCATGGAATGAAGAGGTATTATACCTCAAAACAGCAAGTCAAATCAAGGCTTCAGCTTTTCAAGAGCGCCTTGCAGCGCCTTTCGAGCGTGGACATGCGCAGGGCAATGCCCTTTAGCGCGGCCTTCTCGCGGCGGGCGTAGAGCGAGTGGTCGATTCCGCCGGTCGTGCCCTCGTGCGTCTTTGCCGCGACCGCCTCGTCGGGGTCGATCGTCGCGACCTCGGCGGGCTTGCCGTCGTAGAGCGCGGCAAACTGGTCGCGCACTTCGTGGTAGGCGTCGCGCCACGGAACGCCCGCCGCCACCTTCGCGAGCGCGACGTCTGTCGCGAAAACGCCAGGCGTGAACGCGGCGCGGCACTTTGCCGCATCGACCTTGAGGCCCTTCACTACCTTGGCGAGGATGCGAAGCGTAGTGCGGGTGGTCTCAAGGCCCTTCATGTAGAGAAGCTTCGCGTCCTGCAAGTCGCGGTTGTATCCGCCCGGCATCGCGTGGAGAAGCGCAAGCGCGGCGGTCTGCCACCCTATGACCTGCGCCGTCTTGCCGCGGACGAGCTCGAGGACATCGGGGTTGAACTTCTGCGGCATTATCGAAGAGCCCGTGCAGTAGGCGCGCGGAAGCTTGAAGTAGCCGAACTCCGGCATCGAGAAGAGGATCATGTCTTCCGCGAGGCGCGAGAGGACGCACATGAGCTGCGCAAGCGCTGAAAGGAGCGACGCCTCGCACTCCCCTCGCGCCATGGACGCGCCGAAGCAGTTGTGGATCGTCTGCGAAAAGCCAAGGAGCTCCGTCGTGCGCTTCCTGTCGAGCGGCAGCGGAACGCCGTAGCCCGCCGCGCTGCCAAGCGGATTCCTGTCCGCGAGGCGGTAGGCCGCTTCAAGGTTTTCTATCTGGTCAAGGATCATCTCGGCGTGGCCAGTAGCCCACATCTCGACCGTCGAGGGCATCGCAGGCTGGAGATGGGTGCGGCCGACGAGCGGAACTGCGCCCGCCTTAAGCCCGAACGCCCTCAGCGACGACGCGAGGGCGACGGTCTCGGCCTCGGCGCGGAGGATCTCGTCCTTCATGTGGAGGCGCACATCGACGGCGACCTGGTCGTTGCGGCTGCGGCCCGTGTGGACCTTCTTGCCAAGGTCGCCGAGCTTTTCGGTGAGCATCCGCTCAACGGCCATGTGGACGTCCTGGTCGTCGACCTTGATCTTGAACGCGCCCTTCTCCGCGAGCGCGGCAATTTGCCCAAGCTCGCGGCGGACCTTTGCCGCCTCCGCCTTCGTGACCACGGGGCGCTTAAGCCCCTTCATCTCTGAAAGCATCGTCACATGCGCGGCGGTGCCCATGCAGTCCCACTTCGCGAGCGCAAGGTCCAGCACCGGGTCTTCGCCCACCGTGTAGGCGAGTATGTCCGCGTCAATCGTCCTGTCTGTTATCGTCTTTTTCATTGCCACCACTCCTTCATCTTCCCGAAATTATACCATAGATTATACGCCGAGGCTATACCCCTCCAACTCCAACTACCCCCCTATCAGCACCCCATCGCTTGCCTTCATTGAAAGTGGAATTTAGCCATGTAGAACATGTAGAGCAGGTAGATTTTAACGCAGAGGCGCGTATCCGCCCCTTGAGGGGGTTCGCGACCCATGGGGAGATGCGCCTGCGACGAAGTCGTCAGGTTGGCCGAGGCCGAAGGCCGAGCCGCGAAGCGGCCGCAAGGGCCCGCGCGAACACGCCGAGCGAAGCGTGTGCCGAGAGACGCAGAGTACGCAGAGAAGTTTATAACTGCGACCCTGCGTAAAAAACCTTATTTATTTGCCCTATGTATATTTCAGAAGTTCAGACACAAGAGTTCCAACCATCGTACAGGGACATGACTGGTGCGGCGGCTGTCCATGCCAACGATCTGCAAGACGCCTGGCTCGTTCAATGGCGCGATAGGACTCCGCTTTGACCGCCTCAAACATGAACTGGTCGTTCTTTAGATACTTGCGTCCAAGGTGCTCACCCAGCATCTCAAACATCCGCTCCCGTGGCAATGCGCCACCAGCCACATCTTGAAAATGGAGAAGATACCACAGCTCGAACGCTTCGTTGCTCCACGCGGCATGCCATTTCTCTGATTCAGCCATCTTGACTGCATTGTCAAAATCGTCAGGTTCAAAGCTGTCCCTGTCAAAGACGATCCACACATAATAATACATGGGGAGCCCCTCGGCTTTGCGCTTTGCAATCGCATTTCGGGCGCACTCGATTAGGTCTCGCGTATGCGCTCCAGCCCCCACGACTTCAACCTTGCTACCGGCGCCGCTCTTCATCCTCCGCTTGATGGCCCTGAAGTAATTCGGCTCTGTCTTCTCGCCTTCGCAGACAATCAGAAAATTCCGCTGCACCGGACGCCGCCCCTGCCGACGAGAGTCCGTTTCCTGATAGGTGCCTACGCCAAAGATTTTCCTGGTCGGCATATCTCACACCTCCCAGAAGTTCCCGATATACGGGATTGAGCCATACAGCCCGTTCAAATAGTCCTTTTCAAACGAGGCATCGGTTCGTATGACCTTGCCGCCCTTCTGGAACTCTATCAACGAGTAAACATGCGAGACATAGTCACCATCGCGCTCGACAAAGTACACCTGATCGCGACGAAGGAGATTCTCGTATCTGTCCTTTTCCGCATTATACACCTTATCGTTCAGCAAGTTGGTGTCATGCGTATTGAAAATCAACTGCGCATTCTTTGGATTGGAAGCCTGCGAATTGAACAGCCTAATGATCTGTCGCACAAGAATCGGATGTAGTCGGCAATCCAGCTCGTCAACCATCATCACGCCGCCGCTTCCAAGTGCCTCAAACATTGGACCTGCCAAATGAAACGCCTTGAACGTCCCCCTTGACACGATTGACTCCAGGGGGATCGACTGCCCGTAGGGTTGCCCTTCTGGATTCTTGAGGAATACGCGCGGCTCCAGGACATACGCCTCGTCAACATGCTTACCCACCATCGACGCGAACTCGTTTGTCACATTCTTCTGCTCGATCTCGATGCGGGCGATTGTCTCGTCTGTCCGGGCCAGGAACGAAAGTATCTGTTCCCGATATCGATTCTCGACAATCATCTTTGATGTCTGCACGTTCATCGAATCGCTGTCCGCAGAGAAGACCACCATCCGTCCAAAGCAATTCTGAACTATCTCCATCGCCTCTGGCACCGCCAGCATAGATGCCGTCGACAGGAACAAGGCATTGTGTCGCGTCTTCTCTGCAATCAGCTTATCGGCCTTCTCAAACGCCGCAGCCGGTTCTATCACATCGCGACCACCCTCCTGATAGCGAACAAACAGCTCAGTCTCTCGGGCATACCGACGTGTCAATTCCTTTCGGTAGAGCCATTCCTCCAGAACCGCAATCCCCGTTGCCGAGAACCCGTATCTATACTGGAAATTCCCATGCACAAATACGACCTCCATACGAGAGGGCGGCGGCACACCATCCCATTTTGCGACATGCAAAAAAGGAGAAACCGGCACACGCGCATTAGACAAGCTGCCAATCGCCGAGCTCCGGACAAATTCAGCAAACAAATGAAAAGCGCGCAGAAGATTCGACTTGCCGCTTGCGTTCGCCCCATAAAAGGCAACGACTTTTAACGCCCGCCTGTTATCCGCCCCAGTACATACGGGGAAGGTTGCATCAGCCATCCTCTCTTTGCACGACTTTACAGCCACCAAATCAAGGGTCTCACACCCTTGAAAAGAAAACATATTCTCAACTGTAAACCGCAATAACATCTGCAAGCTCCTTATTTACATGCAAATATTATACCAAAAATCATCCCTTTTTTCACATCCGCGAGAAATTTTCACGCAAACGACGAACTTCAAACGCTTTCTATCGCCAATTTTACGTCCCTCCACAGCTAAAACATCCACTCCCTAACTCTTCTCATCCCTCCAACTCCAACTCTGAACTCCAACTATTTTACTTACCTATGTTAAGGACTCTGAATCCAATCTTCCTCAATCCATTCACATCCAAGCAGTTGCGCGTATCGAACACCAGCGCGGGCTTGCGCATGGAATCATAGATTCTTTGCCAGTCGAGCGAAGGATAATGCCGCCAGTCCGTCATCAGGACAACAGCATCGGCACCCTCCGCCGCCTTGTACTCGTCCTCTTCATATACTACATTCTCAAGGTCAGCCAAATCGCGCCTCGCATTATTAAGCGCCTTCGGATCGGTAATCGTCAGCCTGACATGCTCGTCCGCCAGTAGCCGCGCAACCGTCCCCGCGGGCGTCTCACGCGTATCTCCAGTATCCGCCTTGAACGCAAATCCGAAAAGCGCGACTTTCTTATTGGCGAGAGTATTGAACATCTCCTTGAAGAGCCGCGAGACAATGCGCTCCTGCTGGTGCTCGTTCATCTTGATTACACCCATCCAATACTCCGCCGCCGTGTGCAATCCGAACGACTCGCAAAGATATACGAGGTTAAGGACATCCTTCTTGAAGCAGCTGCCGCCAAAGCCGGGCCCTGCCTTGAGGAACTTAGGTCCAATTCGCCTGTCTGCGCCGACAACCCTCGCCACCTCATCGACATCCGCGCCCGTCGCCTCGCACAGCCCCGCGATGGCGTTTATCGACGAGACCCGCTGCGCAAGAAACGCATTTGCCGCGAGCTTAGTCAGTTCGGCAGACCACACGTTCGTCGTCAATATCTTCTCCGTCGGAACCCATGCTGCATATATGTCAACGACCTCCCGTATCGCGGCGATTCCCGTTTCCGTCTGCGGGCCGCCGATAAGCACCCTGTCAGGCTCCAGCAAATCTTTTATCGCCGTCCCCTCTGCCAAGAACTCAGGATTGCTCAGCACGGTAAACTCATGCTCGGCGTGGTCGTTCAAAATGGCCTCCATCGCAGCCGCAGTCCTAACCGGCAGAGTTGACTTCTCGACAACGATCTTGCCATTGTCGGCAAAGCGCTTGATCTCGCGTGCCGTCGCCTCCCAGTACTGGAGGTCGCTTGCGCGTCCCGCCCCCTTGCCGAACATCTTCGTGGGGGTGTTCACGCCGACGAAGATGATGTCGCAAGCCTTTACGGCCCCTTCGATATCCGTGCTGAAGAAAAGATTCTTGCCGCGGACCTCCTTCACGACGTCCACAAGACCAGGCTCATAGATCGGCAGACTGTAATCCTCCGAATTCCACGCCGCGATCCGCTCGGCGTTTATGTCAACGACCATGACCTTGCGGTCTGGATTCTTCTTGGCTATGACGGCCATTGTCGGCCCGCCAATATAGCCAGCCCCAATGCAAACAATGTCTTTATTCATTTGTCTTTTCCTCTAAAACGGGTGGAGTTTTATCGCAGAGGCGCAGGGACGCAGACTGCGCAGAGAGGCTATAGGGCAAGTAAGATTCTATATCTAGGCAACATTTCCATTCAGAGAGAATAAGGACTGTTTTCCCAATAGTTCCTCATTGCGAAGACGGCAATCTGAGCCCATGACTGCATAGCATCAGACGGCGTGCACAACGCCTGTATCGACA
>JBGUVV010000315.1:0-3711 GCA_045220525.1 Kiritimatiellia bacterium | reverse complement strand
CGACATCACCATCGTCGCCTTGTAGTCCGGCCCGTAAACGCACGTTCCGTCGTCCGTCCAGTATCCGGCGAACCTGTATCCCGCGCGCTTCACCTTCGCCTCGTCCAAGAGTGTCACCATCTTGCAGGCGAACGGCTGGGCAACCTGTATCTGCTTCGCACTGCCGCCTTCTGTAAGTCCGAAGTCGAGCGTCATCGTCACCGAAAGGAACTGCTCCTGCGGAAGTCCCGCGCCCGAGTCGACCGTGCAGCTTGGGCTGCACGCGATTGCTGCGGTCGGCAGCACGACCACCTTGCCGCCCGCGCCCTGCGCATACCCCGCGTTGCCTGCGGCGCCCGCGCCGGTCTTGGAGATCGGATGGGTGTCTTCCTTGTAGTTGTTGTGCTCCGTGCTGGACTCCGGTTCGCCGCTGCCGCTGCCGCCGCCGACAAGTCCGCCTTTGCCGTCGCCGCCCTTTCCGCCGTCGATGTTCGAGGCCTTGTAGGTATTGTCGTTGTCCACGACAACATACGAGCCAGAGCCGCCGCCACCGCCAGCGCCACCACCGCCGCCGCCGCCGCCGATGGCCATCGCCCTGCCGCCGCCGCCACCACCGCCGCCGGGACCGCCGCCGCCGGCATGCCAGTCGTCAGTGGCCTTTTCGCTCGTCGAGCTGCCCCAGCCCGAGCCCGCGCTGCCGGCTTCTCCCGCCGCGCCGCCGGTCACGGTCGCTGCGACATCGCCGAGGATGTACACTGTTCCGCCCGCTGTCCCTGGCTCGCCGCCACTGCCCTTCTCACCATCCGAGCCGTCTTTCGGGAAGTACTTGCCATGGTAGGAATATTGCCAATCGTCGGTGGCGGAGGCACCCTTGCCGCCAGTGTCGCCCTTGCCGCCGGTGCCGCCGATGCCGGCGCCAGCGCCACCGCCGCCATCGCCGCCGGAGCCGCCGGAGCCGTTCTTGTGGTGGTTGTCCCCAGTGTCGTCATAGCTGGCTGCGCCGCCGTTTGAGCCGTTGCCGCCCTTGGCCGCTTTGCCGCCGGACGCGACCAGCTTGCCCTTTCCGGTCACGTAGAGCGTCATGTCGGCGGGGAGCAGGATGCCCGCTCCCGCGCCGGAGCGGCCGCTCGCTTCGCCACCATTCACCGTAAGCGAGCAGTTTTCCGGGATGTTGATAACGACCTTCTTGCCGCCGGCGCCGTCTTTGGCAACCGCCGTCAGCGCATTCGATGTCGCTCCCGCGTTTATCTCGACATTGCCGGAGACGGTGTATATCGTCCCGCCGTTCAGCGTCGTCGTGCCGCCGGTGATCGTGTCGGTCTCCAGCGCCATCGCCCCTGCCGCCGCCACAATCGCCAACGGCAACAGAATCGCAGATTTCGCAACCTTATTCATGGTGTTTCCTTTCAAAACTCTCAAGTCTTTTGTTTTTGCCGCAAAGTACGCAAAGTTCGCAAAGAGGTTCTTTGCGTTCTATGCGTTCTTTGCGGCTAAAACCATCACACTCTCTCCTTACAGATTTCCAAAGGCCGTTCCGTAGATCGTCTGAGCCTTGCTGCCGCCGTCCTCGACCTTGCCGCCCGCGGGGACGATTACGTTGAAGGCGCCGTCGGGGCCGTCGTATGTGAGGAACATGTCACACGGCGCGGAAGTCGTCGTGTACTTGAAGCTGTCCTGCGTGAAACTCGCCGGCCAGTTCGGACGCACCATCGTCACGCCGCGCACGGTAATCGTCGAATTCTCGCCGCCGCCGAGCCTGCGGTCTTCCTTTTTCGTCAGCGTGCATTTGTTCGGGAACGCCTTGAGCGACGCATCCGCCTGAACCGTCACGTTCGCGACAGCCGCAGAGTCGATGAATACCCCTTCTGCCACCGCACCCGCAGGCGCATACACGACGTCAGCCGCCGCGGCGCGGACCGCGCGCGCCGCGCGCGGAGTCGTGGAAAGCCTTTGACGCGGCTTGAGCTCTTCCGCTTCCGGCGGCGCAAGGCCAATCTCCGGAGCGCCCTTCACCATTCCGATCGCGTCCGCGAGCGTGCGGCCGATTCCGTCCGGATCCAGTCCGTCGGTGTCGTTCAGTTCGGCGTAGAACACGCCGTCCGTATCGATCGGCACGCGCACCGTCCGCGCCCACAGCGCGGTCCCGGGCTCCTTCGAGTCGTAGAGTCTGAACGTCAGATTGAGAGACCCGCCTTTCCACTCCTCGCCGCCTGTGCGCTGCAGCACCCCGCGGTAGGTCAGCGCCTGCGGCACGTCAGCAAACGCGGCCGCCGCCAAAAGCAATAGTGAAAAGGCCAATAGCGCCCTTCCGTAACTCGTTGTTTTCATTTTCATCTTCCTTTCTAGATTCTCTTTGTATTTTTAGCCGCAAAGTGCGCAAAGTGCGCAAAGGTCACATCAAAACCTTTGCGTTCTCTGCGTTCTTTGCGGCTACAAACCAAAAAACCATCTCAATCCTCCACCTCCGCGGCTTTGATGGCGCGCTGCAGGACGAAGACGCCCAGCGACACGATGGGCTGCTTGGCGGTGAGCCCGCCCACCGTCCAAGTCACGAAACCGGCCGTCTTCTCCGACGGAGTCCACTCGAAGTCGACGTCCGCGTGCGGATCGTTGTTCTTGTGCCACGAGAACTCCATCCTGTTCGTGATGCTCCAAAGTTCCGGCTTGACAGGATTCGCGTAGTTCGCGAGATTGTCTCCGCTCGGCGCAAAACCCGAATAGTCGGCCTTCTTGCCGTCGTGGTCCGGATGCCACGCATGGCGGAACGGGTTGTCAGAAGCGCGCTCCCCGATCGTCCAGTCGAAGGCGAGGCTGTCGCCGAACACGCCGGATGTCTTCTCGACAACCGGGTTGTCGATGCTCATCATCACCGTCGAGAACCGGCGGGCGTTCTCCACCTCCGCCGGTACGGACTCCAGCTCCCTGAAGAGCCGCGGAGTGCCGTTGGTATCGACGCCAGCCGCCACGCGCTGGAGCAGCTTCACCGCGCCGTCGGGCGCGACGTGCATCATTACGTTCATCTTGAGTGTGCCGCCGGCCTTGACCGGGACATTGTTGGTGTCGTCAATGCGAGAAACCGTCTCCATCTGGATGAATCCGCTCCAGAGTCCGGCGGGGAACTTGACCGAATCGGCGGATTCGGACGCATCGACCGTGATCGGCACCCTTACGCGCATCTTGCTCGCACCGAGATCCTCGATCACGAGAATCGCGCCGTATTCCGTCCCGGACTCGATCTTCGAGCGGTCGATGCTGAAGGCCACGTCGGCATCCTTGTCCGGGTCGAGCGCAACCGTCCACTCGGCGGAGTCAGCGACGTTCGTATACTGCTGCGGGCCGAACGCATCGACGCGCGGTAGGGCGCGGGAGATTGGCGGCAGCTCCTCTCCGGTCACCGAAGGCACCACCGAGAACCTGAACGTGTGGTTCGTCGTGCCGCAGTTCTTCACCGTGACCGACGCGAAGTTGGCGTTCGCGCCGAATACTACGCCGCTGCCCTGCACGCCGATCACGCCCGGCCAGGAGCCGTAGGTGGTCGCCGTAAGCGCATACGCCTTGCCGCCTTGGATCGGCGTCAACTTGCCGAACGAACCCTTCTCCGCGTTCACCAGCGTGGGCGCCGTCGGATCCTCTCCGCCGATGGAGTATATCGCCCGGCCGGCCTTCACCAGCCCGAACGGTCCTTCGCCGAAGTAGTCCTGGATCGAGACTTCGGCGCTTGCGGACGAGACG
>JBGUVV010000314.1:0-3673 GCA_045220525.1 Kiritimatiellia bacterium | reverse complement strand
ACGGCCATCACCATCGGAAGCCCGAGCTCTGCGAGCTGCGTCGAGAGGTAGAGGTTCCGCTCGATGTTAGTGCCATCGACGATGTTCAGTATCGCATCGGGGTTCTCATCGACGAGGAACCTGCGCGTGACTTTTTCCTCAGTGGAATACGGGGAAAGCGAATATATGCCAGGGAGGTCCTGAACGACGACCTCCTTGTGCCCGCGCAGCACGCCGTCCTTCTTCTCGACCGTAACGCCCGGCCAGTTTCCGACATACTGCTCGGAGCCTGTTATCGCGTTGAAGAGCGTCGTCTTCCCGCAGTTCGGGTTGCCCGCAAGGGCGATCTTTATGCTGTTAGCCACAACTAACCTCCTTTCCAAAAAAAATGTCAGACCTCTTCGACCTCGATATCCGCCGCCGTAGCGTCGTTGACCGCAATGCGGCTTTCGTGGACTGCGAGGATCATGTTGCCGTAGGATGTCCTGACGACCCTCACTACAGTTCCAGCGACGAACCCAAGCGCGCCAAGATGCCGCTTGACGGCCTCTTCGCCGTTCACGCGGAGAATCCTCGCCCGCTCCCCTTCCTTCATGCTATCAAGTTTCATATTTTAGCCAAGCCTTATTTTGTTAGACAAGGGTAGTTTACCAAATCTAACATTCGATGTCAACACTGAATAAAAAGGATGGAAGCTGCCTGCTTCGGTCGAGAGGGTCGTCACGTCCTACGCTGGCACACACGCAGCCACAGCGACCAAGGTCGAGGCCGTATATCTACGACCAATATCGCCACCCTCTCTCACTTGTTGCGTTCAACAAGAATCATTTCCGGATCGTATGCATATACGCCTGTCGTGGCGGCGCCAAGGCGGATGTGGCAGTCGTCGACAAAATGCGTGACATGCAGCCGCCAGATCTCGGCCGGGGCGTCTGCCGAGCGCTTTCCGCAAAGGATCACGCCCGCATCGGCCTTTATGCACTTGTCGGCGACAGTCCCATCAGGCGCAATCAGCTCGGCGGTGACATACTCGTGCGGAGACATTGTAAGCTCCACCTTGACGTCCCCAGCGCCAGGGCGCGCCTGGAAATAGATGTCTTCGCCTTTACCAGTAAGCCAGTGGATGCGGCCCGTGGCGACAAAGCCCTGACCGGCAGTGTCGCTCGAAAGAACCACGCGCGATCCGCACGGCTTCACTTCGAAACGGTAGATCGTGCCCGCCCGCGCCCTCGCCTTGAGCTGATAGACGAAATCAGGCTCGGAAACGGTAAATGTGTCGTGAGGCGTTCCCGCAGGGTCGAACACCTCGACCTGCACGGCAACGTGGCGCCGCTTGCCAAGCGGCTTCGACTTGAAATGTATAGGATACGACCCAGGGCCGGGCACGCTCTGAAGGAATGTAAACGAACCCCTGTATCCGGCTGGAACCTGGGCTTTTGGGCGGCCGTTCTGGTTCACCGCCACAAGCTTGCCGATCTCCAAGACGCCCGTCTCGAACTTGCGCAGCTCCGGATTGGGGACATGCTTTCGCTCAAGCTCCGAGAAATCGTAAGAGCCCTTCGTCCCGTCGGTGTATGCGATATCCAAGACGCCCTTCGCTCCGCCCGGCAGGACGCCGCAGCCCGTCATCGCGCCAAAGCTGACGGCCTTCATCTCCGGAGGGCACGTTAGCGAGCAGCCATCGAACGAAAGGTTGTTCAAGTCGCTCTTGACGCCGCCGTTGCTGATCACGATGGGGGTGCGGCCCCTGGTCATACCAGACGCGTCGAAACGGCAGCGCTCGAACTTGACGACGAGGGCGTCTGTCTCGAGGTTTGCGACCTGAAGCGGACCTGCGCGGTTGCCCCACGCCTCGCAGCCCTCGAACGAGACGCGCCCCCGCACGGGGTCGCCAACGCCGTTCGAGAAGATGGTCCAGATGCCGCGCTGGGCATTGTCGAAAAACTTGCAGTTGCGGTAGGTGACGTCCATCTCGCCGCATTTCCGCTTGAGGTGCGAGACGTTGATTGCAAGGCCAGAGCAGTTGTTGCTGCAGAAAAGGCAGTTGTCGACGACGACCTTGCCAACGGAGAACTTCGAGAGGGACGGCTCGATGTCCATTCCGCATTCCGGCAAGGCTCCCTTCGTCTCAGAGAAGACGCAGTTGCGGATAAGAATGTCGCCGCCGGCGATGAGGCTCGTCCCCTGGCGCGAATGCCCCCTGCAGACAAGCCCTTCCAGGACTACTTGCCGAGCATTGAGAAGATACACGCCGTCGCCGCCAGACTCTTCAAGCGTCAGGTTCCTGACTGCGACATTGTCGACACTGCGCAGGGAAAGGAGATGCCTGTGCTCGCTATGGCGGTAGCGGCTTGGATCCAGATAGTCGCTGCGGTTCATGGCGAGCCTTGCACTGCCCTCGCCGCGAATGACGACGTTGCTCGCATTCTGCACACGAAACAGGCAATCCGTCTTTCCCGCCATCGAGCCCGGCTTTGCGCGCACTACCACGCCGTCGGCGAACACCAGCTCCACGTTCGAGGGCACTCGAATCGTTTCGACCAGCCACTCCGAAGCCTGCCTGTCGACGACAATCTTCGACGCACCGGAGTCAAGCGCCGACTGCAGGCATTTCGTCGCGTCTTCGGCATTCCACCCGAACGACGACGCCACGGCGGTTTCGCGCGGCACACCGCCGCCTAAAGCGCAATTCGCGAGCAAAGCCGCGACGGCAACAGAAAATGCAGTCATGGCATGTCACCCCTCATACCCCATCTCTGGATGGAGCTTCTTGAGTTCCTTCTTAAGCGGCCTCTGCCGCCAATACTTGACTTCAAACGGATAGGCCCGGAACGTAGAGCCCCAGTTGACGGGCGTTGTGACGGGCTGGACCTCCTTGATGCGGAAATCAAGGAGCCGCAAGCCCTTCTCGACGAAGTCTGGCGCCATGCTGCCCGACTTCTCGCTGTCGAATGAGAGCTGAAAGTCACGCGTCATGATCGCATGGCGCGGCAGAACCGACATTGCGCGAACGCGCCTAAGCTCGGCTTCGGAAAGGCCAGGGGTCTTCAGAGCCTCCTTGAGAATGGCCTCGTCCTTTTCAAGTTCCTCCGGCGGATTCGCCGCGAGCACGGTTCCAATCAGGAACGAATCGTCGGGCACGACCTCCTTGTCGCCCGACTTTGCGCGCTGCTTGGCGAAGAGCGCCTTCTCGTTGCGCTCGCGCACGCGGTCGAAATACTTCTTCATCGTCGGCGCGGCCTTGCCATACTGCGAGAGGAACTCGCGCTCGATCTGCTCGAAGGAGATGTCAGGATCCTGATGGGCGCGCGCAATCGCATAGCACTCGAACGCGGTAACCTCTCCGCGCGGCGAACCGTCGTAGTCGGTTCCGATCATCCCCTCGCGGTAGTTCATCTTGAAGTTGTCAAGGTAGAACCGCTCGTAGCCGCGCGGAATCCAGCCCTTGTAGCAGAGATAGTTCGGGCGGAGCTTGAAGTGCTTCATGCCCTTCGCCTTCCACGCCCGTATCTGCGCGAGGTTGTCGTCCTCCTGCGACGGCACCATGCCAAAGCACATGTTGTCGGGGAACTCGACGCGCTCGCGGCGCGGCGGATCGCGGTAGCACGAATAGGCGTATGTGTCGAGCATTACGTCCGGGCGGATCGCGACGATCTTCCTTGCGATCCTGTTCCAGAAGTTTACGTATCTGTCG
>JBGUVV010000313.1:0-2931 GCA_045220525.1 Kiritimatiellia bacterium | reverse complement strand
GGCATCGGTCGAGATCGTCGACGGCGACCTCGTCTTCATGCTGAACGGCCAGCGGGCGCGGACGTTCAAGAAGGACGGGCGATTCGTCGAGCTTGAGGTGCTAGCTGATGTCGACGGCACTTATTTTGCGACGGCGCGGCGCGACATGAGCGAGATCGTCGCCACGTTCCGGTTCGAGGGCGAGGACGTCATCGCCAAGGATCGCTGGGACTGGGCGGGGCCGGACAACCGTCCGCTTGACGTGCAGGCTCTGGTGGACGAGGCGGTGGCGAAGGGCGGCGGCGAGGTCGTGATCCCGGCGGGACGCTGGGACGTGAAGCCGTTCGTGCTGAAGAGCAATGTCACGCTCGTGCTGGGTGACAGGTCCGAGATTTACGCGAGCGACGATGTTTCGGATTATTCCGCTGCTGAGGGACGGCGGTGCTTCGTTTTCGCCGAGGGCGCCACGAACGTCGCGATCGTCGGCAAGGGGTTTTTCTATGGGAGAGGCTACCGGTTCCGCCAGCTCAAGTCATTGCCGGGCGAAAGCCAGCCGCAGGCGTTGCCGGTGATGCTGCGCTTCAGCCGTTGCCGCGACGTCCGTCTCGAGGGCTTTACGCTATGCTCATGCGGGGCGTGGAGCTGCCATCTCAGGAACTGCGATGGTGCGGTCGTGCGGCGGATTAATGTTCTCAATCACGTCAACAATACGAACGACGGGATCGACATCGAGTCGTCCAACGTGTTGATCGAGGATTGCGACATCGATGCGGACGACGATGCCGTTTGCCTTAAGAGCGAAAGCGACCCGTCCTTTCTCGTGACGAACGTCGTCGTGCGCAACTGCCGACTCGCGACCTGCGCTAATGCGTTCAAGATCGGGACTGGCACCTATGGCGATGTCCGCGACATTCTGGTCGAGGACTGCGAGTTCTCGCGTCCAAAGGCCAACTACGGGATGATCCACTACCGAAAGGATCCCGGGGTCACGAACAGGCTGTCGGGCATGGCTGGCATCGCCATTGAATGCATCGACGGGGGGCGTGTCGAGGGAATCACTGTCCGCAACATCGCGCTGGAGGGATACGGCACGCCAGTCTTTGTCCGTGCGCAGCGGCGGCACGAACCTACGGCCGGCCGCGCGGCCGCGCTTCGCAACATCCTCATCGAGAACGTGACGGCAGTCGCCGACAGCCGCATTGCCTCGTCGATTACCGGCGTGCCGGGGCTGCGTCCGCATGACATCACCCTGCGGAACCTCGACTTCCTGATGCCCGGCGGCGGCACGGAGGAAGAGGCGGGGTGTCTCGTTCCGGAGAAGGAGAGGACCTACCCGGATGCGCACATGTTCGACCATCAGGCGCTGCCGGCGTGGGGTTTCTACATCAGGCATGCGGACGACGTCCGTTTCGAGAACGTTCGGCTCCGTCTGGCCGCTCCGGATGCGCGTGAGAAGATTGTCGCGGACGATTGCACTGGGATCGACAGATGGCAATAAACTTGTGGGGAAACTTGCTTGGTGACACTGACAATAAAAATTAAGCGGGAAGAGGTGGAAAATGAAAATACTGACGATCGTCTTGTTGGCTGCATTGTCTGGCCGTGTCGGATTTTGGGAAAGCGTCGAACTTGTGCCGTTCCCGGAGCTGTCGGCGCCGCGGGCGGTGACGGCGGGGCCGCATGACCACTTCCTTGCGAACTACTTCGCCATTAATGCGTGGAGCCCCGACAACCGGTATCTGCTGACGCTGGAGACGGACATCAAGAACGAACTTCCGGACGGCAAGCCATGCACATTGGGGCTCGTGGACCTGGAGGACGGCAATCTGTTCATCCCGGTGACGACGACGCGGTGTTGGAACTTCCAGGAGGCGGCGATGGCCCACTGGATGCCGTGCGAGAAGGATACGTTCGTCTTCAACGATATCAGGGACAGCAAGTTCTGTGCGGTCGTGATGAACTGGAAGACGAAGAAGGAACGCGTCTATCCGTTCCCCGTGAGCGCCGTGAGCGAGGACGGCTCGTGGGCGATTTCCATCAACTACGCTCGGCTCTATGTGACGCGTCCCGACTATGGCTATGCGGGCGACGGACAGGACACGCGCATCGGCACGGTCTTTCCCGAGGACGACGGACTCTGGCGCATCGATTTGAAGACTGGCGATGCGAAGTTGCTCGTCAGCTGTGCGGCGCTTAAGGACATGGTGCCGCAAGTTCCAGACGCAGGCCTCAGCTACATATGCCACACAGTGATTTCCAAGGACATGAAGCACGTCTACTTTCTTTCGCGCTCCGTCTCGCAGTCGATGGAGGGCGTGAAGAAGTCGCAGGGCGTGAACTGGCAGACCACGGCGTTTACATGCAACGCCGACGGAACAAATGTTCGCCGCTGCTTCCCCGACGGCTGGGGCAGCTCGCACTTCAACTGGAAGCCTGCTCTGTCTGATCGCGACGCGCGGACCATGATCGTTACCTGCAAGTGGTTGAACAAGATATACACCCATGTCGAGTTCACTGTCGGCGAGGAGGACTATCAGCGCCAGATCGGTGGCAAGGAGATGAACTTCGACGGACATTGCATCTACTCGCCCGATGGCAACTTCATCACCAGCGACGGCTACTGGGACGAAAAGTTCTATCGCCACTGGAAAATCGTGCGCCTTGCCGACAACAAGGTCAAGAGCATTGGTGAGTTCTTCGTGCCCGAGCCATATCGTGACGTATACTGCCGCTGTGACCTGCATCCGCGCTGGCGTCCCGACGGAAAGCAGCTGGGCTTCAACTCCGTGCACGAGGGCTCTCGGCAGGTGTACGTAATCGACGTTCTGAAGCTACAGAAGCAAAAGTAAATTTGGCGTGCGGTGGTTGAAGCGCTTTCCCTGCACGGGATCGGCGTTGCCTGTGGCGCTTGCAATCCCATGCCATGATGATGTATAATATGCATCAATAATG
>JBGUVV010000312.1:0-6528 GCA_045220525.1 Kiritimatiellia bacterium | reverse complement strand
TGTCGATAGAGCACCTTCCGCTTTTCAACGACGTCGACGTCATACAGATAGGCGCGAGGAACATGCAGAACTTCGACCTTCTGAAGGAGGTTGGCTCCATGACCAAGAAGCCGATTCTGCTAAAGCGCGGAATGAGCGCGACATTGCAGGAGCTTCTCATGAGCGCGGAATACGTGATGTCGAGCGGGAACCCGAACGTCATGCTTTGCGAGCGCGGCATACGCACGTTCGAGACTGCTACCCGCAACACGATAGACCTTACCGTCATACCTGTCTTGAAGCGGCTCTCGCACCTTCCTGTCGTCATCGATCCGAGCCATGCCACCGGCTATGCGCATCTCGTGCAGCCGTGCGCCATGGGCGCGACGGCAATGGGCGCGGACGGCCTCATAATAGAGGTCCACAACGACCCGCCGCACGCGCTTTGCGACGGCGTGCAGTCGCAGACCCCGGCCATGTTCGCGGAGACGATGGACAAGATACGCGCGATCCGCCCATACGCCTGGGGCGTTTCGTGATGCCGGAAAATCGTCGAGCATGATGACTGCGCTTTTGATATAATATTCTGAAACTGTGAAAGGTTTCTGATGATAGCTATCGTAGATTACGGCGCCGGCAACTTGACGAGCGTGAAGAACGCGTTCTCCGCCCTCGGGGCCGAGACCGTCGTGACGCGCGACGCCTCGTTGATCGAGGCGGCCGACTCTGTCGTCTTCCCTGGCGTTGGCGCCGCCGGCAAGGCGATGGAAAACCTCAAGTCCATGGGGCTTGTTGATGCCGTCGTTTCGGCTGCGCGCAACAGGAGATTCCTCGGCATATGCCTCGGGATGCAGATTCTTTTCGACCGGACCGACGAGGACGGCGGCGTAGATTGCCTTGGCGTCGTGGGCGGTCGTGTAAGGCGCTTTCCTGGCGATGCGGGCGTGAAGATCCCGCAGATAGGTTGGAACGGCGTCGAGTGGATCGGCGAGGCGCCTGGCGGCGATGCCGCGCGCCGCAGCAGGGAATACTACTTCGTCCATTCGTATTTTGCGGAGGTCGTGCCTGAGACGTCTGGCGTGAGCGAATACGCCGGAGTGAAGTTCACGGCCATGGTTCGCCGCGGCCGGTTCTGGGCCTGCCAGTTCCACCCGGAGAAGTCGGGCCGCGCGGGGATGGAGCTTCTTTCGGAGTGGCTGTCATGCTGAAGAAAAGGGTGATTCCGTGCCTTGACGTCCGCAACGGCAAGGTGACGAAGGGAGTGAAGTTCCAGGGGAACGTCGATCTCGGCGATCCCGTCGAGATGGCCGTAGGCTACTACGAAGGCGGTGCAGACGAGCTTGTTTTCTACGACATCACCGCGTCGGCCGAGAGAAGGCCTATCGACATCGGCATGGTCGAGGCGGTCGCGAAGGTCGTCCGCATACCTTTTGCGGTCGGAGGCGGCATTTCGTCCGTCGCGGACATGGAGAGGGTCATTCTCGCTGGCGCCGAGAAGATTTCGGTAAACTCGCTTGCCGTGCGCAGGCCCGAGATCATATCTGAGGGTGCCGCCGTCTTCGGGCGGCAGTGCATTGTGCTGGGGATGGATCCCGTCAAGAGCGGGAAGACGCCGAGCGGCTACGAGATAACGACGCGCGGGTTTCGCGAGCATACGGGGATGGATGCCGTCGAGTGGGCGAAGCGCGCCGCGGATCTCGGCGCGGGGGAGATCGTCGTCAATTCCGTCGATGCCGATGGGACGCGGCAGGGGTTCGAGCTCGAGATAACGCGGCTTATCGCGGACGCAGTGCCCGTGCCGGTCGTCGCCTCCGGCGGCGCCGGCTGCCCGGAGCACCTTGTCGCCGCGTTCGAGACCGCGCACGCCGACGCGGCGATCGTCGCCGGCATGATACACTACGGTGATTTCACGATTGAGGACATAAAGAAGGTCATGTTCGCCGCCGGCGTGCCGACGCGGATGGATTGGATGTAAGGCATGAAGGACGCATTCAGGATACTTGTAATAAACCCGGGCTCTACCTCGACGAAGGTGAGCCTCTTTGAAAACGAGAAGCCTCTTTTCACCAAGAGCCTTTTTCACGGCGCAGACGTGTTGCTTTCCTTTCCGCACGTCAACGACCAGATTCCGTTCCGCCGCCGCGTCATAGGCGACATGCTCGCCGCGGAGCGCATAGACCCCGCGTCCATAGACGCGTTCGTGGGCCGCGGAGGAAGCGCGCACACCCAGCCTGGGGGCGTAACCGAGATTGACGAGCGGCTCTACGTCGATACCGAACAAGGCGTCGGCGGCTCGGAGCATCCGGCGAAGCTCGGCGTGATGCTTGCGTGGAAGTTCGCCTGCGAGTTCGGGAAGAAGGCCTACACCATCGACCCCACGAACGTCGACGAGTTCTGCGACCTCGCGCGGCTTACGGGCATACGCGGCCTTTGCAGGTCGTCGCATTCGCACGTCCTCAACCAGAGGGCGGTCGCCAAGTTCCACGCGAAGTCCATCGGCCGTAAATACGAAGAGTGCAACTTCATAGTCGCGCACATCGACGGCGGCATAACCGTCGCCGCGCACGAGCGCGGGCGCATGATCGACGGCAACATGGGCGCGGACGGCGAAGGGGCCTTCACGCCTACGAGGATAGGGTCTGTCCCCGTTCTCGAGCTTCTCGACTACATAGAGGCCCATTCGGTGGCCGATGTGAGGCTAAAGTGCTCCCGCGCCGGAGGCTTCGTTGATCTCCTCGGGACATCCGACTCCGACGCCGTGCATGCGCTTGTCGATTCCGGCGACAGGAAGGCGTCGCTTGTCTGGAACACGATGATATACCAGGTCTGCAAGATGATCGGCTCCATGGCCGCCGTCCTGCGCGGCAAGGTCGATGCGATCCTCCTGACGGGCGGGCTTGTGCGTTTTGGCGACGTCGTCGCCGGCGTCAAGGAGCGTTGCGGGTTCATAGCTCCGGTGGAAGTGTATCCTGGCGAGATGGAGCAGGAGGCCATGGCGCTGCCAGTCCTTGACGTCCTGAGGGGAACGGCGACGGCGCAGGCGTATTCCGGGCGCGACGTATGGGAGGGCTTCGGCGAGATGACATGAAAAAGACTTCTATGGAATACCGCGTCCCGTATGCGGACACCGACCAGATGGGGGTCGTTTACTACGGCAACTACCTCACTTTGTTCGAAAGGGCGAGAAACGAGCTCATGCGCGACTGCGGATACACCTACAAGCGCTGCGAAGAAGAAGGGTGGATGCTGCCGGTGCTGCACGCGGAGGTCGATTACCGTAGGCCTGCGAAGTACGACGACCTCCTTGAGGTGACGGCATGGGTGGAGGAGATGCGAGGCGTGCGAATCAAGATAGCATGTGAAGTTAGGCGCAAGGGCGAGACTGAGGTCCTTGCGAAGGGCTTTACCGTCCACTGCTTCGTATCTACCGAGACCTTCCGCCCGATTCCTCCGCCGGAGGGCTTCGAACGGCTGATTGCGACTTGCGAAGAAGACGAAAAAAAGGAGAAGTGACATGGAACGTAGGATGTTCTTGAAGGCCATGGCCGCGTCTGCGGCAATGCCTGCTGTGCTTTCTGGGTGCCGCTCGGTCGCCTCGCGCACCGAAGCGAAGTGGTGCGAGCCGGAGTACCATGCGTTTTCGCGCGTATTTCAGTTCATCAAGGATCCGTATCGCGCCGCGGATTTCATCAAGTCCTGCGGATATGACGGAGTTGAGTGGACTGTCCGCCCCGGAGGTTTCTGCGAGCCGACCGATGCCGTGCGCAGGCTTCGCGAACTGAAGGACGCCGCCGACAAGGCGGGGCTCAAGGCGGACAACCTCGTCGTGTCGTTCCTTCGCGGAGACGACCCCGGGGCGGAGGCGATTGCGAAGGCGGGCGCGGACGCCGGCTTTGCCAGTTTTCGCGGCGGATATTTCCGCTACGATCGCTCGAAGACGCACGCTGCGAACATGGACGTCTTCCGCTCAGGCTTTGATTCGCTGGAGTCTCTTGCCGAGAGATCCGGTCTCAAGGCGTGTTACCAGAATCACTCCACTTACAACAAGAACGTTCCCCTCTTCGGCAGCTTGGTGTGGGATCTCTTTTCGGTAGTGAAGGACTACGACCCTGCGCTCGTCGGCGTCCAGTACGATCCGATGCACGTGAGAGCCGAGGGCGGGCCATCGTGGGACCATACCCTTGGCGCGGTCGCCCCGTGGATCGACATCGTGTGCCTCAAGGACTTCTACTTCATCCCCGATCCCGCCGACCCGAGAGACTGGAAGCGGAAGCTTGTGCCAGCTGGCGAGGGCATCGTCGATTTCGCGGAAACGAAGCGGCTTATGGAGCTTGAGGGCGTAAGGCCTCGCTTCACCGTCCACTACGACTACGACTTCCCGGAAGAGGAGTCGAGGGCCAGGGCGTTCGCGACGTCTGATCTCAGTCGCTACAGGAAGGTCTTCGGTTGCAGTTCGCGGCAATAGACTTCGAGACCACCGGTTTCGAGAACGGCGGCACCAACGAACCGTGGCAGCTTGGAATCGCGTTTGTGGAGAATTCCAGGGTCGTAAAGACGATGGAGTTCTTCTTTGACGTAGAAGGTGCGCCGGAGCGCGCGTCGGGGCCGGATTCGCTTGGAACCATCCAGAGCTCCTACGAGACGTGGGCACCGCACCTTGAAGGGCGGCGGCTCGTCGCGCACAACATAGCTTGCGAGAGGACGATCCTCACCCGCGCCGCGCCGCTTGCGCCGTGGGGTCCGTGGGTCGATACGATGAGGCTTGCAAAGGCCCGGTATCCGCGCCTTCCGTCCTACGCGCTCGGCGACCTCTGCGAGATGTTCGGCTGCATACCCGACATGCCGGGGCGCACATGGCACGACGGGCTCTACGATGCCGTCGCCTGCGCGAATCTGGCCATACAACTTGCGATTTAGAATAAGGGGAGGGATCTCATGACACTTAAGACGTCCATGCTTGTGGTTTTTGCCGCGCTCGCGGCATCCGTCGCAGGAGCCGCCGCCGCAAAGCGCGTTCCCGTTGCCCTCGACTCGCTGCCTGTTGCGTGCAGAGCCGAGAGCCAAGTCGAAGGGAAAGCGCCGTCCCTCCTGCCGGAAGGCAAAAACTTCAAGCTTGTCTGGCATGACGAGTTCGACGGCGACGCCCTCGACACGTCGAAGTGGAGCTTCCGCACAAACTTCTGGGGAAGGCCTGCGCACTGGTTTGCCAAGCCAGAGGACGGCTGCGTAGCGGTGCGGGACGGGACGGTGCGCCTCAAGGTGAAGAAACTTGCCAACGGGCAGTTTGTCTCGCCGCAGCTCCAGACGGGCGAGCTTCTCTGGGACGTGCCGACCCTGGAGAATCCGAAGGGCTTCTGGTATGTCGGCAAGCAGATGAAGCCCAAGTTCGTCCACAAGTACGGCTACTACGAATGCCGCTGCCGCCTTCAGCGAAAGCCCGGCTGGTGGAGCGCCTTCTGGATGCAGACGATGATGCAGGGCTGCTGCCTTGATCCGGGGCTTGCGGGCATTGAGCAGGACATAATGGAGTCGTTCGACCCGGGGGAGGTCATTGTCTCGTCCTATCACCTCAACGGCTACGGCCCTGACTACAGGAGCTTCCACATACCGGCAGAGTACGACAATCCGCCGGTCTTCGACGGGAAGCTCAACCTCGCCCTCGACACAGAAAACTTCCACACGTTCGGGCTCCTCTGGGAGCCTGACGGATATTCGGTATACGTTGACGGGCGCTTCCGCGGAAAGAACGGCAAGTACGTCTCGCACGTGCCGGAGTTCCTTCTCATATCTACCGAGTGCAAGTGGTACAGGAAAAACCGCATGACGGGCTCTGCCGATCCCCAGCTTGAGGCCGCTGCCGCGGCGGGAGACGACTTTGAAGTCGATTACGTGCGCGTATACGACATCGTCCCGTGACGAGGGCGGCAAAAATGTTGTAGTTTCATTTAATCGGAAAATTTGGTATAATACACGAACCAATTTAACAACAACAAGGAAAAATGAGATGGTTTACTCGACCGAGGTTCAGCATCAGTGCCCCTTGATGAAGGGTTGCAATCACGGACCCGCTCCGATTCCCGAGGAGGGCAAGTGGGTTCAGGCCAAGCAGATCAAGGACATCAGCGGCTATACCCACGGCGTGGGCTGGTGTGCCCCGCAGCAGGGCGCGTGCAAGCTTTCGCTCAACGTCAAGAACGGTGTGATCGAAGAGGCTCTCGTCGAGACGATCGGCTGCTCCGGCATGACGCATTCCGCCGCGATGGCCTCCGAGATCCTCGTCGGAAAGACGATTCTCGAGGCGCTCAACACCGACCTCGTCTGCGACGCGATCAACACGGCGATGCGCGAGCTCTTCCTCCAGATTGTCTACGGCCGCACGCAGAGCGCGTTCTCCGAGGGCGGTCTCGTGATCGGCGCCGGCCTTGAGGACCTCGGCAAGGGCCTCCGCTCGATGGTCGGCACGATGTACGCGACGAAGGCGAAGGGGCCCCGCTACCTTGAGATGACAGAGGGCTACTGCACGCGCATGGCGCTCAACAAGGAAGGCGA
>JBGUVV010000311.1:0-3888 GCA_045220525.1 Kiritimatiellia bacterium | reverse complement strand
TCCGGCAGCCGCCGAACGGCTGAAACGATATGTCCGCGGCGGAGGCCATTGGCTTGAGCCCGGCGGGCTCAGCTTCTTCAAGGCAATGGTGCCGCGCGAATGGATGTCGATCGGAGGAGACTATCCGGGGCTCTTCGCCGACTTCGTCCACTGGAAGTGGAAGGACGGCGGGACGTGCACGATGATGGGCGTTCAGCCGCGTCCGCCGCACAAGCCGTGGGGGTGCCCGAAGCCGTTCGTTCCGGGGACGTTGCGCATCGGCGGCGCCGTTTCCGGCGGGTGGGTCGAGCACGGCTTCTGCGCATGGGTCCGAAAAGGGGAGATGTGGCTTTCCCCGACGGTGCGCGTCGTCACCAACCTCACGCTTGAGGCCGCGTGTGACGAATACGTACGGGCGAACACCATGGATCGCCCCCTGTCCGACAAGGTGCGTGATGCGTCGAAGCTTGCGGTGCTGAAGCGCGCTCCGCTCCTGTTCCTTGGCGACGGCGCGGCGAAGTGCATGGCCGCCATACCGCACATACCCGTTCCCTCCATCATTCATCAGTCGCAGTACCTCAAGGGCGGATTCGACAAAGAGTACCCTGACCACCTGCCGCCGCGCGCGAGCTACGGCACGCAGGAAGAGATGCGGGCGTTCGTGGACGCACTCCACGCTGCAGGGCACTTCTTCTCCCCCTACACCAATCCGACATGGTGGTGCGACCATCCGCGCGGTCCGACGTTCCTTGCCGCCGGCGAGGATCCGATTTCACTGGACGAGAAGGGCTCGCCAGTCTATCGGTACTACGGTCCGAACGCGGATGGATGGTCGGTATGCTTCTGGCATTCTGCGGTGCAGGCCGCGAATCGCAGTACGCGGCGCAAGTTCACGGTCGACGTGCCGTGCGACATCTTGTTCCAGGACGAGTGCGGCGCACGGCACCAGCGCTACGACTTCAACGAGGCGGCTCCCCATCCGACGGCATATCTCGAAGGGATGATCTCGATGCTGGAAGAGGATTCGCAGGAGATTCCGCTGGCGACAGAGGATGGGTGGGACCGCGTGGCGCGCGAGGAGACCGCACTTTGCGGACTTTCGTGGGGAACCGTGCCCCTGAAGGAGACTTCGATTCTGGAGAAGGCGAAGATTCCGCCGCACCTTTGGGACATTGAGGCGATCCCGGGTCGGCTTTTCCATGACAAGTGCCTCTTCTTTCTGCACGACCTAGGCGGCTTCGTCAACAACGACCGTTCGCTGGCATGGTGCATCGCGCTCGGCTACCAGCTCTCCTACCGCTGCAACGCGTGGCACTTCACGCACGACGCCAGGGCGAAGGCGTGGTATGCGAAGCTGCACAAGATCCAGCAGCGCATAGTCGCGCGCTATGCCGGGCGCAAGCTCCTTTCGTTCAGGCACGACAGGTCTCCGCTCCTTGCGAGGGACGACATCGAGGCTTCGTCGCTCAATGACGACGGCGTCGTCATTGCGGAATACGAAGGCGGGCTGCGGCTTGCCGTGAATCTCGGCGAAGTGGCGCGCACGGTAGATGGATGCGCTCTGCCGCCATATGGCTTTGCGGAGCTTCCGGCAAAGCAGGCTAAAGGTGGAAAATGAAGAAAAAAGAGGTGTTGAGCATGAAGACCGGTGTCTGCATTTTTTCGTTGACGGTTGCGATGGCCGCCGTGCCGTTGTCCGCCGAGACTGTTTCGGTAATATCGCCGGACGGCAGAAACGAGATAAGGCTTTCCACCGAGCCTGAGCTGTCGTACTCCGTCCTGCGAGACGGCAAGGAGCGCGTCGCGCCCACGCCCATAGGCATGGCGGTGGTGGAGGCGCCTGCATTCGGGGGCGCAGGCATGAAGATCGCCGCGTCCGAATCGTCCGTACGGGAAGGCCTGGTGGCGACTCCGCTGTACAAAAAGTCTCACATCGACGAGAAGGCGGTGCTCAAGTCCGTCTCGTTTGACGGCGGATGGCGTGTGGACATCGTCGCCAGGGACGATGGCGTTGCCTACAGGATGGCGTCGTCGCTTCCCGGCAGGATCAGGATAGCCAAGGAGACCGGCGGCGTCGGTTTTCCCGCAAACGACGTTGTCCTGGACGCATACTACGTGGATAAAGGCATCCGGAATCCGTTCAGAAACTCCTGGGAGTCGACAAACGAGACGATCAGGTCCGGCGAGGTCGAGGTGAACAGGCTGATATACCTTCCGCTGGTGGCGCGATACGCCGACGGCGTCGCGATGTGCGTGACGGAGTCTGATCTTCTTGACTATCCCGGGCTGAACCTCATGCGGGGGGCGTCCTCGCCGACGCTCGTTTCGGCGATGGGCAAATGTCGCGACAAGGCGCTTTCCGACTACATCGCCGAGACGGAGGGATCTCGCACGTATCCGTGGCGCGTATTCGTCCTGGCGCCATCCGCCGTCAAGTTGTGCGAGGCGGACATCGTCAACGCACTGGCGACGCCTTCGCGCATTGGGGACGAATCGTGGATACGCCCCGGAATGGTGGCATGGGACTGGTGGAGCAATCTGAACCTGACCGGGGTGAAGTTCAAGACCGGCATAAACACCAAGTCGTACGAGTACTTCATAGACTTCGCGGCGAAGAACGGGGTGCCTTACGTAATCCTCGACGGAGGCTGGAGCGTCAATGACGATCTTTTCACCATAAACCCGAACGTAGATCTGCCGCGGTTGCTTGAATGCTCCAGGCGGAGCGGCGTCGGCTTGATCCTGTGGAGCAGCTGGGGCAAGCTGGCCGGGCGCCAGAGAGAAGTGTTCTCGCACTATGCGTCAATGGGCGTAAAGGGCTTCAAGATCGATTTCATGGATTCCGACGACCAGTACATGGTCCGCTTCATAGAGGAGACGGCGAAGGCGGCCGCGGAATGCAGGCTTGTCATAGACTACCACGGCATGTACAAGCCGACCGGTCTTTCGCGCACATACCCGAACGTGCTCAACTACGAGGGCGTGCATGGCCTTGAACGCATGAAATGGAGAACATACTCCGGCGACTTCCCCGCCAACGACCTCAAGAGCTTTTTCGTCCGCATGACGGCGGGGCCTATGGACTATACGCCGGGGGCGATGCGCAATATGACGCAGAAGGACTTCCGTACGTCATTTGCGACTCCCGGCTCGCAGGGTACGCGTGTGCACCAGATGGCGCTCATGTCCCTCTACGAGGCTCCGCTCCAGATGCTGTGCGATTCGCCGACGATGTATGAAAAGAACAAGGAGTGCTTCGACTTCATGAAGGCCGTCCCGACGACCTGGGACGACACGGTTGGCGTGGCGGGCGATCCGCTCAGGTACGCCGTGTGCGCAAGGCGAAAGGGCGACGTCTGGTATCTTTCCGCCATATGCTCGTGGGAGGCGCAGACGCTTACTGTCGACACGTCGTTCCTCGGGAAGGGACGCTGGAGGGCTGAGATATTTTCGGACGGCGCAAATGCTGGGCGCGACGCGACAGACTACGAACATGGCGACAAGACGATTTCCGCCGGCGACAAGATCGAGATGACGCTTGCCCCCGGGGGCGGATGGACGGCTCGTCTTGTTCCGGCTCCTCCCGCTTCGGCTGCGCTCTCTGCGGACTTCTCCGAAGTTACCGGCAGGATACGCCCCGAGCTGCATTCGTCGGGCGTTGGGCCGATGATCTGCTCGTGCCCGGCCGAGACCGTGGAGGCGATAAGGGCGATGGGCTTCCATGCCGCGCGCACCCACGACTGGGCGCTCATAAACAGCAACGAGCGCGTCTGCGACAACCATCACGTGTTTCCGCTGGAGCATCTGGACCCGAAGGACCCAGGCAGCTACCATTTCGGGCCGACGGACTACCTTCTCCGCAGAACGCGCGACGAACTGGGCGCGGAGATATTCTTCCGCCTTGGCACG
>JBGUVV010000310.1:0-3059 GCA_045220525.1 Kiritimatiellia bacterium | reverse complement strand
CGCGTTCGTCATCGCCGCGTAGGCAATGCGCTTCGCAGCAAGCTCCGCCGCAAGGGAGGCGTTCTTCGCGCCGCTTTTGTTCACGGCATCGAGACGCGTCTCCAGCGTGGCCAGCTCGCCGTACGCCGTCGCCGCGTCGGGCGAGACGAGTCGGAGCATTTCGTCGCCTGGATGGATTTCGCACGGCGCGCCGATGCGCCACGCGACGAAGCCGGCAAGCGGCAGGGACTTGCGCCGAAGCGCACGCGGATCCGACATCACGCGTCCGTAGAAACCGACAGCCGACTCGATCCGCCGCATTTCGACCTTCGCGGTCTTCAACCCGATCAGCTCCGCCGCCGCATCGCTGATCTCCACGCCCCGCTCATGGTGTTCGTGGTCGTGTTCATGCTCGTGATCGTGTGAGGTATCTGATGTAGCAAGGCCGCCTCGGCCTTGCAGCAAGGGCGAGGGCGCCCTTGCCACAGCGGGTTTTACAACTTCCTCATGCTCATGGTCGTGGTCGTGCGCCAGCGCGCAACTGATCACGAAAGCCGTAGCGAACAGAAAAGACGAAAGCTTCATTTCATTCTCCCTTGACGGACATTCCCTCGACGACGGATTTCATCCGTTCGGCGAGGGTGGCGGAATCGATTCGGAGGCGCAGGGACGTCTGCGCCTCGGTGAGCGCGCGATGGACCACGCCCACGTAGCCGGCGGCGTCCAGCTCACCAATCGCGTAGAGACGCTCCGCGTTCGCGACGTCCGCCGGCGACGCGACGCCGCGCACGTGCAGGCGCTCCTGCTCCAGCTTGAGGTCGTGCCAGCGCCGGACGGCGCCCTGCCACGCCGTCATGGCCGCGAGGCGCGCCGCGTCGCGCGTGCCCGTGGCCGTGGCGATGCCCACGCGGTTGCGGTTCCAGAGCGGAAGCGTGAGGCCCCCGGTGATCCCCAGCCGGTTGTAGCCGTCCTCGCGGGTGTAGGCGGGGCCGAAGGACAGTTCCGGGTACTGCCGCCGGATCTCGCGGTCGAGCTCGAGTTCGCCGCCCGCGAGACGCGCGACGGCGGCGCGCACGGACGGCGCGTTCGTGAAGTCGAGCGCCGCGAAGACGTTCGTCGGCATCTGCGCCTCGCGTCCGGCGTCCGTCCACGTGATCTCGCACGTCGGCGACAGCATCATCTACTCGCGGAGCGCGGCCTCGGCCGTGGCGCGCTCGTGTCCCAGTTCGAACGCCGTGCGCCGCCATTCGCGCGAGTCGGCGACGAGCTGCTCGTAGTCGGCGCGCGGCAGCTCGCCGACGTCCGCGAGGCGGTGCGCCACGTCGAGGGCGGCCACGTAGTTCGTCCCGTCCAGCGTCCGCTCCAGCGTGCGGGCGAACGCGGCGGTCTCGCGCGCCGTCACGGCCTCGACCGCCGCCTCGCCGGCCGCGTCCCGCTCGGCCGCGACAAGCGCCCAGCGGTCGGCCTCGGCGTACGCCTCCGCCGCGCGCTTCTCCAGCGCGGGGATGCCGCTCAGCGGAATCGTGAACGCGAGAGAGCCGCCGTAGACGAGCGGGTTCTCCGGCGCGCTGAGGATGCGCAGGAATTCCACGTTGAGCTCGGGGTCTTCCCACCATCCGGACGCGGCGGCCTTCGCCTTGGACGCCGCGTGCGTCTGACGGAGCGCGTTCAGCGCGGGGCTGAACGCGACCGTGCGCACGCGGACGTCGTCGACCGAAAGCTCGACCTTGCTCGGCGCCGCCGCGAGCGCGGCGGACTCCTTCGCCCAGTCAATGGGCGCAGGTTCGTAGGTGGCGCACCCCGCGAGCAGGAGGGGCAGCGCGAAAAGAAGGCGCTTCATTTCGCCTTCTCGTCAACAGGCGCCTTGGGCTTGGCATAGTGGTGGTGGATTGAGCCCGAACGTCCAGCTCGATGCGATCCCACACGATGGCAGCCTTGGTGCGGACGCACACTCCTCTCGGTTTTGCATCCGGAGGTCAAGAAACCGATGACGAAAAATGAAGCAATGAAGATTCTAAACATAATATTTCTCCTTTGGGACACGTGTCCCGTTTAATGTGAACATGGAAACATCGCCGCTCCTTGAAAAGAAGAGCGGACAATACGCATTCCTCACGACAAAAGGAGAATCCGGCGCATTCGGAAAAGAACGGAGTCTGACAAGGCCCCTGGCGGCGCATTAGTGCGCGACGTCGGGCGACGTGGCAGAGCGACCTGGTTTCGCGCGGCGGCAGACACCCACGCTGGGGTTGCGGACAAGGCGCCCGCCCCGGGAACCGTCACCGCGCCGTCTTCGTCCCAGAAATCAAGGAACCCAAAGGACAAGTGGTCGCAGGGGTCGGTGGCCGACACGCCGTCCGGCAGGTTCTCCTCACACACATGGCATTCTTCGCCACATCCATCAGGGTCATCGAAACAAAAACAAATAACTCGCCCGCAGCAAACTGCCACGAGCGCCATGCAACCGGCGGCGACAAGCGCCATCCAGTCCGTAAATCTGCACCTCCTGTGGTTCACGGAGGGGCATTATACTACAATTACCCCCTCGCCGTCAATACCCCCTCGCCGTCAAAACTACGGGCAAAAGGGTGTAGAGTAGAGCGGGACGCCCCGTGGGAACGCCCGCTCGGTCTTCGACTACCCTCAAAACGGACTTCGCCGTTTTTCGGCGGCTACCCCTCATCGAACCGTACGTGCAGGTTTCCCGCATACGGCTCTCCGTGTGGGACCCGTGACGTGTCACTTCCGCCTCCGTTGAAGCCTATGTAGCCCCATTGCCTGTAATTCCGAGTAGAAGTTCGGCGCATATTTCAGAACATAGCCCCTTTGGCTCTTCCTGTTGAAGTGAAGGTACAGGCGGTTCCGCACGTACCAGTTCACCTTGTCAAACGCCTTCCTCGGATATCCGCATTGGAAGTAGTTTCCCCACCCGACAAGTATCTTGTTGACCCTCTGCACCACTTCCTCGTTCTTCACAGGCTTGAAGATGCTTAGTGTCTGTTCCTTGACTTTCGCGCAAACCTTCTTGACCGATTTCATCGACGGGCCGTAAGTCAGGTAGTTGCCCCCTGTGCCATAGC
>JBGUVV010000309.1:0-9246 GCA_045220525.1 Kiritimatiellia bacterium | reverse complement strand
TCTCCTCGGCACCGGAGAGATCGACATGAACGGGGACTGGCTTCTCTCCTGAATGAATCGGCACCGACTTCCAGACGACCTTTCCGTCGGCCCACACCTTGAAGACAGCCTCCGGGCCGCCGTACGCCTTTTGCGCCGCGCGGTACGGCACCGCGTTGGTGGAATCGTCGTCAAGCGCAACGCGAGCGTCGAAAGCCGTTACCTTGCCGTTGGAACGGAATGCAACCGCGCCCTCGGGATGCGACCCAAAGCCGCGCTCGAACGACGCGCCGCAGACGGAAAAGGCGTGGCCGTCAACCGTCCGCCGCGTCTGCGTCTTCCTGCCAAAGCCACAGCTGGAGGATGAAAGGTCGAAATCGTCAACGTACAAAACGCGTGGCGCCTGCGCCCCAAGCAAGGCGCATCCGAAGAGCATGACTGAGAAGGCCAAAGACATGCCAGAATTGTACCAAATCCCCTCCCCGCAAGACAATTACCCAATCGGGTAATGGCGGGAAACGGGCGATAGTGGTATAATACGTTTGATGTTCTCGTTCCTGCCAACGATTCTGGCGGCCGCCGCGCTTGCCGCCACAAACGCCGCGCCCATACGCACAGTTGCTGACGCGTTGAAGCTATCCGCATTCGACGGCCTTGGCCCGTGGCCTTTCGTGCTTGAAGGGCAAACGTATTCGGCTGGAGGCGCTACGTTCGACTTCAAGGATTCGACCGGCGGCTATCCACTCGAAGACCGCCGCGACGGTGGGCCCAAACCGTCAATCGGGGACATCGTGCGCATCAGCGGCGACTTGGTAATAACCGAAAAAGGCCTCCATCGCTTCCGAGTGCGACATCTCGACATACTCGGCAATGCCCCGCTGCCGCCGCCAATAACATTGACAGACGCCAACGTGGGGGACCCTGGCCTTGAATACTCGTTCGCCAGCGTGCAAGGCGTAGTTACCGCCGTAGTGCCGGATGACTTAGACACCAACTACCGCCAACTGGTCCTGAAGATGAAGAACCGCAGCGTCGAAATCGCAGTTTCGTGCAGGCTTTTCCCACACGCATACCTGAAGTCGCTTCTGGATGCCGAGATTGAAGCCTTCGGGCTTTACAGACGCAAGTCAGGATGGCGGCTGAACATCGGGATGCACCTGCTGCTGAACAACAAAGACAACCTAAAGGTCCTGACGCCGCCGCCAGAAGATCCATTCTCCGTGCCGGAGCTGCAAGGCGCAGACTCTCCACACCGCCGCAGGACGGCGGGAAGAGTCATCGCATCAAGCCACGGGAGATTCTTCCTAACAACGCGGACAGGGCGCTTCATGGAAGTGCTTGTCACCGAAGATACAGCAATACCGAAGTCAGGCGACTGCGTGGAAACCTCTGGATTCACCGAACTCGATCCCTTCTTGATACGCCTTTCCGAAGCCGTCGTGAGGCCTACTGACGAACAGTTTCCGCCGCTGCCGCCGCCGCAAGACGTGGAGCTATCAAGGCTTTTCAAGCATGACAGCGGCGTTGACCGCATCGACACTGCGATGCACGGCCAGGTAATTCACTTCACGGGAAAGGTTTCAGACCTCCTCGACGGCACTGCGCCCGACACGTTCTTCGTGCAGAGCGAAGGCCGCAGCGTATCCATCGACATGTCAGGGCTTGACGAGCCGCGCAATGCCCCCGAGCCCGGCTCGGAAGTATCCGTAACGGGGCTTTGCCTTTCCGAGTTCAAGGACGACTTGGCGCACCGCTCGATTCCGCGATTCCGGCGTTACGTGATACTGCCGCGCACCATCGGCGACATTGTCGTCGTGAGCCGTCCGCCGTGGTGGACTCCTGCAAGGCTCCTCCTCGTAATCGCCCTTCTCGCCGCCGCGCTCGTCGTCGTCCTCATCTGGAACCGCACCTTGCACGTTCTCTCAGAACGGCGCGGTCGCCAGCTCTACCGCGAGCAGCTCGGGCACGTTCTCGCAGAGAAGAAAACCGAAGAACGAGGACGCCTTGCAGTGGAACTTCACGATTCGATATCCCAGACGCTTACCGGAGTTGCCATGCAGGTAGATGCCGCCAGCCAGGCCGACACCATCCGCCCTGGAAGCGCAAAACCCTACCTCGACGCGGCAAAGACTCTGCTTGCCTCATGCAGGCACGAACTGAGGTGCTGCATCTGGGACCTACGCAGCAGGACGTTCGAGGAAAAGGACATCGCCGAGGCGATAGTCAGAACCGTCCGGCCGCACATAGGCGACATTGACCTCGCCGTCCACTTCAACGCGCCGCGCCATGACCTCTCAGAATCCACCGTTCACGCCATCCTTAGGATCGTACGCGAACTTTCCGTAAACGCCGTTCGCCACGGCGGCGCGGCCTGCATACGCATCGCCGGCGAGTGCAGCGGCAGCACGATACGGTTCTCGGTGCAGGACGACGGGAGCGGATTCAACCCTGCGCAGGCTGGCGGCGCGATATCAGGGCATTTCGGACTTCAGGGCATACGCGAGAGGTTAAAGACCTTCAACGGACAACTTGAAATCGAGAGCGCCCCCGGAAAGGGAACGAAGACGACGGTAACTCTCGACGCACCGGAACTCAGGGAGAGGACATGAGCGAGAAACCAACCAAGAAGCCGCTTCGCATACTCATAGTCGACGACCACCTTGTCTTGAGGATGGGGCTCTCGGCCCTCATATCGCTTGAGCCCGGCATGTCAGTCGTCGGCGAGGCGGAGGACGGCGAAAGCGCGTTGGAGCTCGTCGGAAAACTGCATCCGGACGTAGTCATCATGGACATCATGATGCCTCGCATGAACGGCGTCGAGGCGACCATGCGGATCGCAGCGGAGCACCCAGAGGCGCGCATACTCCTCCTTACGACCTTCAGCGCATCCGGCGAGGTCGTGCAGGCGCTTGACGCAGGAGCTTGCGGCGCCATCGTCAAGGACTCGAGCCAGAAGGAGCTGATCGCGGCGATAAAAGCCGTTGCAGAGGGAAAGCATGTCGTCAGCCCTGAGATCTCGCGGACTATCGCAGGCGTGTCGTCCAAGCCGCACCTGTCAGAGCGCCATCTCGCGATACTTGGCTACGTTGCAAAGGGATTAAGCAACCCAGAAATCGGAAAACTGCTCGGCATAGGGGCGGACTGCGTAAAGGCGCACCTCAAGATCATCTACTCGCGTCTCGGCGTCGCAACGCGAACCGAGGCCGTAGCAATGGCACTTCGCGAAAATCTCCTAAGTCAGTGATCAGTCATTCCGCTGGCGAAGGATCTCGTATAGCGCGACCGCGGCGGCGACGCCGGCGTTGAGCGACTCGAAGCCGCCAGGCATCGGAAGATGCGCGAGAAAATCGCAGCTCTCCCGCACAAGGCGCGAGAGCCCCGCGCCTTCTGCGCCGACAACGAGCCCGGCGCGTCCTCGGAAGTCTATGCCCGTGTAGGGCTTGGAGCCCTCCGCGAGGTCAAGCCCCGTAAGCCATGCGCCCGCCTCCTGCAGCTCCTTCATCGCGCGGACGATGTTCACGACGCGGGCGACCTTGACGTGCTCCGCGCCTCCTGCCGACGCCCTTGCGACTGCCGGTGTTATGCCGCAGGCGCGGTCTTCCGGGATGACGACTCCGGCTACGCCCACGGCGCAGGCCGTGCGCAGGATCGAACCGACGTTCTGCGGGTCCTCGAGATGGTCGAGTACGACGACAATGGCGTTCTCGTCGCCACGGACTTCGCGCATTATCTCCGCGAAGTCGGAATATGGAAAGGCGGAAACCTTCATGGCTACGCCCTGGTGGTGGCCGAAGCGCACGAGCCTGTCGAGCTTGTCGCGGTCCATCGTCCTCACCACCATGCGCCGCGCATGCGCCTCGTCGCGGATTCGCGCGATCTGGGCATCTTCGTCCGAACGCGTCGGCGGCAGGATTATCTCCGTGCAGGTGCGGCGGCCCGCGGCAAGCGCCTCCTCGACGGGATTGCGCCCGAAAATCCACTCTCCTCCCGAGACCATCTCCCTCGGTCCGCAATGTCTATCGCTCATTTCTCTCCCCCGTCCGTATGCCATTCCACCCTGGAACGCGCAGTTCCTGAGGCGAAACGCGTGTTTACCACATCGCCATTCTTTAGGCGTGAAGCGTCCGTGACGACGGAGCCGTCCTCCGCCGTGGTCAGCGAGTATCCGCGCTCGAGAACGCCATATGGCGAATACGCTTCAAGCCTGACAGCCGCGCGCTCAAGCCGCCTTCCCGTGCGCTCGCCGTAGAGCCTAAGCGCGTTTTCGAGCCTGTCGGAAAGATGATCCGCCGTCTGCGCGAGGTTCTCGCCCTTCGAGCGCAACGCGCGCGACAGGGTTTCGCCAAACGACTTGAGCCTGTCAACGAGGTCTGAAAGCCTCGGCACCGCTATCTCCGCCGCTATTGACGGAGTGCCCGCTCGCACGTCCGCCGCGAAGTCGCAGAGCGTAAAGTCCGTCTCGTGGCCTACGGCGCTTATCGTCGGGATCGACGACGATGCGACTGCACGGGCGAGAGATTCGTCGTTGAAGCAGTAGAGGTCCTCGAAGCTTCCGCCTCCGCGCGCGACTATCACGACATCGGCCCTCCACTCAGCTGAATTGAAATACTCGATTCCCGCGATGATGGTCGGCGGCGCGCCATCGCCCTGCACAAGACATGGATAGAGCCTGATCTCAAGCGCCGGAAAACGCCTTGTCAGGACGGTGCACATGTCGTGAATTACCGCGCCAGCCTCGCTCGTGACAATGCCTATCCGCCGCGGCATGGACGGAAGAGGCCGCTTCCTCGACCTGTCGAAAAGCCCCTCTGCCTCAAGCCTTGCCTTAAGCTCGAGATACCGCTTCATTAAGTCGCCGACTCCGGTCAGCCGCGCACTCCTGGCGACAAACTGGTAGTTTCCGCGATTTGCATAGACGCTCACGGAACCGAAAAGCTCGACTTTCACGCCGTCTTTCAAGGCATCCTCGCCAAGCTTCTCAAGAGTCCTCGAAAGGTCTGTGCTGAAAAAGACGGCGGATATCTGCGCGCCCTCGTCCTTCATCGTGAAGTAGGCGTGTCCCGACGGATAGCGGCGCCAGCCGCTGATCTCGCCTGCGAGGATGAGCGGTCCAAGCCCCTTAAGGCGCGAGCCGATCTCCCCCGTTATCCCAGAGACCGTGTACGAGGGATACTTCGCCGTCGCCATCTCAGCGGTTCCTCATCAGCACCTTCGATATGGAGGCCCTGCCCCGTTCCCTGCAGGAGTGTATGCCGACGGAAAGGATGGTGCCCACGGCGAAAAACGCGCTCATCATGTTCGTTCCACCGTAGCTGAAGAAAGGCAGGGCCATTCCCTTCGTCGGCAGGGCCTCGCACACGACGCCGATGTTGAACATCGCCTGGAAGAAGATGATGAACGACATGCCGATGACGAGGAACCTGCCGAAACGATCCGCCGCTTTGCGGGCTACATAGACAGAAAGCGCAAAGAACGCGATGAAAAGAAGGAGCGTGCCAACGGAGAACATGAGCCCCAGCTCCTCCGCGCCAATCGCGAAGATGAAGTCCGTATGCGCCTCGGGGAGGTAGTAGTGCTTCTGCATCGACTGGTTGAGGCCAACGCCCCAAAGTCCCCCGTTGCCTATCGCGACAAGCGCCTGATGGGCCTGGTAGGCCGCGCGCTTCGCGGCAGCATCGACGACCTCCGCGCCGACCTCGATCTTTATGCCGAAGAACGCCGCGATTCGCGCCATGCGGTTAGCGTTCGTGGCGACTTTGTATGCAAGCGCGACGCCGCCTATCGCGGCAAACGGGAGCATGTGCATGACGCGCACGCCGGCGACGAGCATTACGGTGAATCCAACGAGGCCGATCACCATCGTGGAGCCGAAGTCCGGCTCGGCCATAACGGGAAGCGCCAGGCCCCCTATCAGTAGCGCCGGCCAGAAAGCGCCGCGCATAAAAAGCTCAACTCGCCATCCCGCCTTGTCCAGCCACGCGGAGACCATGATCACCACGGCGAGCTTCGCGAATTCGCTTGGCTGGAGGTTAAATAGCCCCAGGTCGATCCACCTGTAAGATCCGTTTATCTTCCTCCCCAGCGGAGGGAAGACGGCGAGGAGCATGATGAAGACAAGGATGTAGAACGCCCAAGACAGGAACTGCTGGTCGCTCCACCTGCGGTAGTCGAACATGGCGACCACCACCGCGAGGACGATGCCTGCGCCGAGATACAGGAACTGGCGCTTCATGAAAAAGTGCGCGTCATGATGCAGACGCACACCGTTCGCCTCGCTGGCGCTTGAAAGAACGACAAGGCCCAGCGCCACGATAGTCGCGACAACCAGGCCGAACGCAAAAAGCGCAGACTTGCGCACGGAACGCTACTGCTGCGCTTCCGGTGGAAGCTTGAGAACCTGTCCCTTGGTGAGCTGAGCGTCCTCCGGGAGGTTGTTTAGCTCGCGGATCGCCGCAGCAGAAACATTCCAGCGGATGCAGACAGCAGTCATGTCGTCCCCTTCCTGGACGACATACGTCCGAACGGGCTCGGCGACAGGTTCCGCAGGAGCGGCAACGGCAGCCTCGGCCGACGTCGGCGCAGGAGCGGCGTCCGCTGCAAGAGCGGCCTCGGCCGGTGCAACCTGCTGCTCTGCCGCAGGCTCTGCCACGGGCGCTTCCTGCTTCTTCTCGGCCGCGGCCTTGGGAGCTGCCTTAGCGGCGACAGCCTTCTTTGCAGGCTTCGCCTTGGCGTCGGCCGCCTTGCCGTTAGCCGGCACCTTCAGCTTCTGCCCGACGCGGATGTTGTCGGACGTAAGGCCGTTGAGCTGCTTGAGCTGGCGGATGTTGCAGCCATTTCCATATGCAATCGAGCCGAGCGTGTCGCCTGACTTGACGACATACTCCTTCGTCTCGCCCTTGTAGGTGGAAGCCTGCTTGATCGCCGGCTTCTGCGACGCCTGAGCCTTGGCGGGCGGCTCGGAGACATCGACCTTGCCGGGGAGCTTCAGCTTCTGGCCGACGCGGATAGTGTCGGACTTAAGTCCGTTGAGCTGCTTGATCGAGTTGATGGTGATGTTGTAGCGCTTCGATATCTTGGCGAGATAGTCGCCGCTGCGCACAACGTAGATGGTGTATTCAGGCTCCGGCGGCGGAGGCGGAGGAACGGGCTTCACAACCTCGCAGCGGCAGTCAGGAGCGCCGCATCCGCAAGGAACTTCGTGCTTCGCGCCAGCAGGGCATTTGCACGAGGGCTTCTCGTCGGCGACTGGAGCAGTCTCGGGCTGCTGAGCCGTCTCTGCGGCAGGAACGTCCTTCACTTCGTTCGAAGAAGCCGAAGTGCGCTTGTAGTCGGGATCTTTGCAGCCGGCAAGGGTCGCAATCGCGGCCACGCCGATGACTGTTGCCATTCTATTCATTTTTTACTTCCTTTTGTTTGCAAGGGCTGCGAAGACATCTCCGCGCTCCCCAAAATTAGAAAACTGGTCAAAGCTCGCGGCTCCGGGCGAAAGCAGCACGGTCTCGCCCTCGACCGCATCGCGCTTCGCCGCTGCGACCGCCTTTTCCATCGTTGCGCATACCTCGCATTCAATCGACGGCTTCCAGGCGGCGGCGAACGACTCCGCACACTTGCCAATAAGATACACTTTTTTAGCCCTGTTTGTCAAGATGGGCAAGGCACTTTTCGGATCGTCGCCCTTGGGGAGACCGCCTGCTATGAGACGCACCGGCGACGTCCCGCACATCGCGACGCCCGCGACAAGAGCCGCTATCGAAGTGGCCTTCGAGTCGTCGATGTAGCGGACTCCGCCAACTTCCGCGATGGTCTGGAACCTGTGGGGGAGCGGCTTGAACGACTCGAAGCCTCGCCGTATCTCGCCGTCGCCAAGCCCGGCTTCGCGCATGAGCGCAACGGCGTACGCGCCGTTCACGCGCAGTATGTCGTTGTCGAAGTACGAGCCCGCGATCAGCGCGCCGAAGCCCGCGAAGCATTCGACTGTCTCGAGCTCTCCCGTGGACATCTCCTCCCCCCAGCCGTCGAAAAACGTCTTCGCCATCGAGGCAAGGCGATGCTTCAGGGAATAGTACACCGTGATGTCGCCGTGCCTGTCGAGATGCTCCTCCTGCACGTTGAGGACTGCAGCGGCCTCGAACGCGTCTGACGCAAGCTGCGTGGTCTCGAGCTGGAACGACGAGACCTCCACGACAGCCCATCCCGGCTCTTCGCCGATGAGATCGCTGACGGGCCGCCCGTAGTTGCCGCAGGGGACGGCCCTGCGGCCCGCGAGGTTGAGCGCGTCGGCGACGACCTTGACGACGCTAGATTTCCCTTTCGAGCCAGTCACGGCGAGAAGCTTCCAGCCAAGGCGCTTGAGCGCCTCGCAGCCAAGCTGCAGCTCGCTTTTTACGGGGATGCCTGGTGACGCAATTACGCCGTCCCACCCTTCCGAGAAGACGACCTCGTCGCCCCTCTCGCGCAGGAGCGCCGCGGCGGCCTCGCCGCTTTTGCCGCGTCCAAGAACGAGATACCTACCCATGGAGTTTCACGCGCCCGAGGTCAGATGGAATCCACCAGCCGCGCGGCGAAAGGTCGAACGAAAAGACGCGCACGCCGTCAGGCGAGCAGTTGCGCTTGAAGGCCTGCGAGAAGAATCGGCTGAAGAACGTCTCCTCGGTCTTCGCGATTGTCGCGGAGTCGAAGCGCCCGGCGAAAAACTTTTCCGCCGCGGAACGTAGCGCCTTCGGTCCCATCTCGTTCACGATGAAGTTCCAGAGGAAGAAGTCGTGGAGCTCGTAGGGGCCAACCGTGTCTTCCGTCTTCTGGCCCTTCTTGAGCTCGGGCGAGACAGGCGTCGCAACGATGTCCATTATCGCCTTGGTGGCCATTGCCCTATTGCCTTCGCATTTTCCACTCTCAACGTTACATTTTACATTTTGCTCGGCCCACCACACGCAGACTTTCCTTACGACCGTCTTGGGGACACCGCTGTTGACGCCGAACATCGACATGTGGTCGCCGTTGTAGGTGCACCAGCCGAGCGCAATCTCCGACATGTCGCCCGTGCCGAGAACTATGCCGCCGACCATGTTCGCCTTGTCCATCAGAATCAGCGTGCGCATCCTTGCCTGCGAGTTCTCGTAGGCGGCATCGGGAGTCTTTCCGTCGTGCCCGATGTCCTTGAGGTGCTGCCTCACCGACTTCGCGATTGAGATCGTCTCCATCTTCACCCCGAGCCCTTCGCAGAGAAGGTCGGCGTTCGTCTTCGTGCGCTTCGAGGTGCCGAAGCCA
>JBGUVV010000308.1:0-2823 GCA_045220525.1 Kiritimatiellia bacterium | reverse complement strand
CCTATGCGGAGAAGGAGGACGGGGAGCCTCTAAACCACGCTGGGCTCATGGACACGATGCTCAAGCTCGAGCTTGGCTGGAAGATATGCGACTGCCTCGCTCTTTCCGGCTATGTCGGGTATTCGGAGTTCATCTTCGACAGGAAGATCCGCGAAGCGTCCCGCCGCCACGAGACCACCGGGAAATGGGACGATAGCTGGAATTTCGTCGGCGGCGTCGCGCTGACAATGAGCTTCTGACGGCAATACGGCCGCTTGGCCTATTTGTCGCATCGAATGACGGTTCGCCTCGGACCGTCATTTTTGGTATAATAACGACAATAAGGCGGACGGCACATACGAATTCGAAGGCCTTGTTCTTGATGACAACGTCCTGAACGGCAGTCCAGCTCAATAGCACGGGCTGATGACGTTTCGCTATCATCTTCTTTTTCGCTCGGAATCCGGCGTAATACAAGCGAAAATGGTATAATATAACGCGCAAGGATATTGGCCGAAGTATAAACCAGAGGTGTTTATGGTATAATTGTCGTTACATAATGGAGGTGAAGATGTCTATAGTCATGACCGCGGTTGCTGCGATTTTCACGGTTGCGGCGTCTGCCGAATCTTTCTCGTGGCCGGAGCCTACGCAGGAAATGAAGCCGTGGGTGTATAACTGGTGGATGGGGTCTGCCGTCGACGAGGCGGGACTTGAGCTCCAGTGCCGCGAGCTCGCCGAAAAGGGCTTCGGGGGCTTTCACGTCATACCGATATACGGCGCGAAGAATGGCTATGAAAAGAAGTGGCGGCGCCTTCTCTCGCCGGAATGGGTGGAAGCTTGGAACATGGCGGCGGCGCTTGCGAAGAAACATGGCCTTGGCATCGACCTCACCATGGGCTCTGGCTGGTGCTTTGGCGGCCCGTGGATCGACAAGGCGCATGCGGCGAGCTCCGGTCAGAAGGTAAAGCGTGCCGGCCTTGGGGGCGAGGGCTACATGCTCGATCCGTTCGACCCTGAGGCCATGAAGCTGCACGTGGCGCAGTTCGACAAATTGTTTGGAAAGGGCGGCGCGGCGGCGCGTCCCCGCGCGTTCTACCACGACAGCTACGAATACTACGGGGCCGAGCCGAAGTGCAAGGGAGCGGATATCGACGATGCGCAGCTTGGCTGCTTTAAGGTGTGGACGGACTGGTGCCGCGAGAATGGATACATGACGCGCAACGAGGCGCATGGTTCGCCGTGCAACTGGCTCGATTTTTACGCACTTGCCGACGTGCCGGAGACGGAGATGTTTGGGAAGGGCTCCCGTGACATCCTCATCTCGAAGTTTGCCTCGTCGTCGGCGCACGTCAAGGGGACGACGCTTGTTTCGGCCGAATCTTGTACGTGGATAGACGAGCACTTCAACGAAAGGCCGGCTGAGATCAAGGAGTTTCTCGATAGGCTTTTCCTCTCAGGGGTGAACCACGTCTTCTACCATGGCTGCTGCTATTCGCCTGTGGAGGCCGTCTGGCCGGGCTGGTGCTTTTATGCGAGCCTCGAGATGAACCCGAGGAATCCGATATGGCGCGAGATGGGTGCGCTCAACGCATACGTCATGCGCTGCCAGTCGATCTTCCAGACGTGGCAGCCAGACAACGACCTTGCCATTCTCTGGGATCCATCCAGCTTCAGGGCGAAGCATTGCGGCAAGGTGAAGAGGATGAACGTCCATGATTCTTCGTGGTTCTATGGCGAGGCGATTGGGAAGGTAGCACGCGAGCTTTACGATGCGGGATATGCATTTGACTACGTTTCGCCGCGAATGGTGAAAGCGGGCCTGGCGAAAAAATATGCGGCGGTGGTGGATCCGGAGAAGTGGGGCGTTTCTCGCACTGAGGCGCATGGGCGCGGAGAGGAGCTGTTGAAGGGCGTGAGGAAGATGCCGTTTGACGCGGCGAGCGGGCTTTTGGCGACGAGGTGGAAGAAGGGCGGCGAGACTGGCTACTTTGTCGTTAACACGGGCGCGGTTGCGCGTGTCGTCGCGTCTCCCGATGCGTTTACCGCAGCCGACCCGATGAATGGCGAGATTGTTCGCACGAAGGAGGTGGCCATTGAGCCCGCGCATTCGCTCTTTATCGTCTCAAGTGGCGCAAGCGCTCGCTCTTTCCTCGTCGCTATCCGCCAGAATGTCCAAGCGCCGCGCCGTCTCTTGGCGATGTCCGGTTCGTGGGATGTCCGCCCCGTCTGCGGCGGGCCTGTGCTTGGAGAAGGGCGCACAATGGAGACGCTCGTTGGCTGGGAAACGTTTGACGAGTCTTTCTCGGGAACGATGCTCTACAAGACGGCGTTCGACTTTGACTCTACAGGCGGCGAGCGCGTCGAGCTCTCGCTTGGCGATGTGAAGGAAATCGCCCGCGTTAGGCTGAACGGACGCGACCTCGGCGTGAAGTTCATGGCTCCTTATCGATTCAAGATTCCCGCAGGCATCCTGAAGGAGCGCGGCAATGTCTTGGAAGTTGAGGTCACGAACCTTGGTGCCAACCGCCTAAGGTGGAACGACCTCAACGGCGTTGATTGGAAGTATTTCTGCGACATAAACATAGTTGGCAGCGACTACAAGCCGTTTGACGCTTCAAAGTGGAAGCCGCTCAATTCCGGTCTTGTCGGCCCCGTGGAACTCTTCGCGTGTCCGCCTGTTTCGTGCGGGCGTTAGAGGCTTAAAAATTCTTAAAATTCCCTCTTGCGCTCGTGCGGGGAATTTGATATACTACACATCTGTTCGCCCCGAACGGGCGACTCGATCTTTGACAACCGGAAGCTGGAAACAAAAGAGAATTACAACTCATATACGAGACGAGC
>JBGUVV010000307.1:0-5248 GCA_045220525.1 Kiritimatiellia bacterium | reverse complement strand
CCGGCGTTGCCGAGTATCGACGTGAAGGTGCCGATCATGTTCGCGACGTTCTTGTGGCAGATCGCGACGCGCCCCGCCTTGTTCGCGGGCCCGAGCGAGCACGCCGGGTAGTTCACGGAGTTCACGATGTTGCCGTTCTCGATGAAGTCGCGCATCTCCTTGACGGCCATGACCGCGCAGTTGTCCTCGGCTTCCTCTGTGGAGGCTCCGAGGTGCGGGATGACGATGCAGCCCTTGCGCCCGGCCGTCGTGGAGTTCGGGAAGTCGCTCACGTACTTGCGGACCTTGCCGGACTCGAGCGCGGCGAGCATGTCCTTCTCGTTCACTAGCGCGTCGCGCGCGGCGTTCACGATTATGACGCCCGTCTTCATCATGGCGATGGCCTCGGCGTTGATCATGCCCTTCGTGGAGTCGAGCGCCGGCACGTGGATCGTTATGAAGTCGCAGTTCTGGTAGATGTCCTCAACGTTCTTGCAGTGCCGCACGGCGCGGTTGAGGTTCCAGGCCGCATCGACGGAGAGGTATGGGTCGTAGCCGAAGACCTCCATGCCGAGGTCCGACGCGGCGTTAGCGACCTTCTGGCCGATTGCGCCAAGGCCGATGACGCCGAGCCTCTTGCCGGCGATCTCCGTTCCGGCAAACGCCTTCTTGGCCTTTTCGGCGGTCTTGCCGATGGTCGGATCGGCGGCGTTCTCCCTGACCCATTCGATGCCGCCTACGATGTCGCGGCTCGCAAGAAGCATGGCGGCGATCACGAGCTCCTTCACGCCGTTGGCGTTCGCGCCTGGCGTGTTGAACACGACTATGCCCTTCTTCGCGTATTCGGCGTGGGGTATGTTGTTGACGCCAGCCCCGGCCCTCGCAACGGCAAGGAGCCGATTCCCCGGGACGAGCTCGTCCATCTTCGCCGAGCGGACGAATACCGCGTCGGCCTCCTCGAACTTCTCAGTCCGTTCGTATTTTTCCGTCAGGTTGTTCAGCCCGCACGCCGCTATCGGGTTCAGGCAGTTGTATTTGTAGTTCATCTTTTTTTCTTCCGTAGAGTTTATCGTGGAATGTTCACCGCCACGCATGGCGATGTTGCGTATTATCCCACAAAACCCCGCAGAAGTCAATCATCCGCGCGCCGGACGTCTTCCAGGACTACGGCGTCGCGCGTGTCAACGGAGAACGAGGTGTTCTCGAGCTTCAGGCCATCGACATGGCGAGCCCAGAGGCCGTAGGCGGGAAGACCCTGCATGAATATGCCGGCTCCGGGAGTGGTGTGCTCGAGCTCCAATGGAGGCGTTTCCCTTAGCGCCTCGTAGCTGCCTATGCCGCGACCGACGAGGTGGACGTTCCTGAACGTCACGTCCTTGATCTTGAAATCGGGGATTCCCGTCACCGAGCTCGGAACGGCGGAAATGGAATAGCCGGTTATGTTCTCGAAGAGGATGTTGCGCATCGTGTTGTAGTTGCCGCGCCTTGCCCCGGTCGCCCGCGAGAGGCGCTTGCCCGCCCTCACGAAGATCGGGACGTAGCATCCCCCCTCGATCCTTATGTTCCTGCAGGTGAAGTTCTCGACAAGCCCGCCGTCAACGCACTCAATGGCAAGCGCCGACAAGGCGGCCGGCTCCCTTGGGGCTGAACCGGGGAAGTCCCTGTAGCACCAGAAGTCGCGCATGTTGTGCGGCTCGTAGGCGAGGGGGCTGCGGTTCAGAGTGTAGTCGCGGTGCGGAGCTTCCGTGACGCAGTCGGTGACCAGGATGTTCCTCACCACGCCGTGCGTCGCGGTGCCGAGCTTGATCGGCACGCAGTGGGAGCGTACGACGCAGTTCGTGACCGTGACGTTCTCCACGACGAAGTCCGGGTTGTTCGACTTAAGGCAGATCGCGTCGTCGCCCGCGTCGATGTCGCACCCTTCGATGATCGCGTCCTTCGCCTCTATGTCGATGCCGTCGTTGTTGTAGTTGATGTGGTTGTCGATCTTGAGCCGCCTGATCTCCACGCCTTCGCAGCACTGGACGACGCAACCCCAGCATGCGGAGTCGCGTAGGGAGAAATCGAGAAGCCTCACGCCGCGGCAGTTCCCGAAGAAGAGGCCCCTCGGCCTCATCCCCTCCTGAAGCTCCCTCTTTACGCGAGGGAACACGGCGCCGTTGCCGTAGATCTCGCCCTCGCCCGTTACCGCGATGTTCTCAGCCCCGACGGCCATGACGACCGCCCTCCACTCGCCTTCGGAGCACGGCAGCTCGACGACGGGATAGTCCTCGATCTTCGGGGAACCCTCGAGGATGGCGCCCTTCTCAAGGTGAAGCTCGACATTGGACTTGAGGACAAGGCCCTTGGTTACATGGCGCCCGGCAGGGACAGTGACCCTGCCGCCGCCTTTCGCGGCAGCGGCGTCTATCATCGCCTGGAAGTCTTCGCGTCCGACATGCGTGCGAGGGAAAGTCGGAAGGACGCCGAAGCGCACGTCGGAGAAGTCGAGAATCCAGTTCCAGTCCTGCGGGGCTATGGCGTGCTCGCCGGTGCGCCTTGCATAGCCGAGGCGGTCGCCGACTGCGAGGGTCTCGAACGGCTTCGGTTGGTCGCCCTCAGGCATTCCGCCGCCCGCGAACTTCTCCCAGACGCACGATGCCGCCCTGCACGCGAGGAACTCGCCGCGCGTGTCGAACCAGGGTCTGTCGAAGCCGAGCACGAGAAGAGAGCGCGGCGCAATCGAAGCGAGGAGAAGATGCTGGTCGAAGGTAAGGGACTTCCACGGCGCATGGCGGTGCTTGGAATACGCCTTGCAGAACCAGTGGGTGAACTGGCGGGTCTCTGTCCACGGGTTCTCGCCAAAATCGCGCTTGGCGAGGGGCGCACCGCCGTTGCCCGTCTGGACGGGGACGCAGACTGCAAAGCGCTCGTCGTATGCGGCGGCGAGAAGCGCCGCCTTGCCAAGGCGCGAGCAGCCGGTGACGACAGACTTCTTCGCGTCAATCTCAGGCTGGCGGCCCGCAAGGTCGAGCCCGCGCGAAAGCGCCCAGCTCCACGCGCCGAGGGACGTCGTCTCGCTCATGCCATTTGGATCGCGCTTCGGCCAAAGATCGAAGACCCCGGTGTAGGCGAGCTTGTCCTGCATTATCCTCGGGTCCTCGTCGCCGACACGGTTGGGATCCGGCGAGACCTCGCAGTAGCAGGCGCTCATCACCGCATAGCCGCGATCCACGAACTGTTCAAGTGGGAACGAGGTTGCGCTGTCCTCGGGACGCTGCAGGAGTCCCCTCGATTCCGGCAGGACGCGGTTGTTGACCGCCCACCTTCCGTTGCGGCGCCACGCCGTCATGATCGGGATGTCGGGGTCGTTCACGAGAGTGTGGTTGCCGAAGTAGTTAAGGAAGAGGATAACGGGGACGGGCTTCTTCGCATTCTTGGGGATGAAAGTGATCCACCTGATCTTCGGGCCCGTGCGGTCGGCGCGGAAGAACATTTCGTGCTGACGGCGGATGACGCGCCCGTTGAGCGTCTCCTTTTCGTCGACCAGGTCGGTGACGAGGGCATCAGGCGCAGGTGGGCGCTTGCCGTACATCTCGGTCTCGAATATGGAAAGAATCTCCTTGCGGCGTTCACCCCATTGGGCCAACGTCTCCACCTTGGTGCCGTCCTTGAACGTGAGAGGGTCTTCAAGCGTGTAGGCCGGAACCCTGGCCTCGTCGTAGTTTACGTGGATCTTTGCGTCTGGGTATTCAAGAACAGAGAAAAGCTGCGTCGCAGCTATGATCATTGTTTTAACCATCTTGAGCTCCTTTTGAAAAGGCCTGTATCCTATTTAGATTCTTTGGATTATACTAAAAGAAACCTCCCTCCGCAAGAGAAAGAAGGATAGCCAAAAGCGCACCGCGAGGGTTCATTTTAATCCTGTTAATCTTGTTAATCATGTCTTAACACCTTCCCCCACCTCCAGTCCGCGGCCAGATCAAATCCACCTGCCCGATGTTGCGGCTACGAAGCAGCCCCCTCGGGGATCCCCTTCAACTCCGCCTTCACAAGCAGAAATTCAAGGTTCGCTTTCGTCTTTTTTGGCATCTTTTTCTCACCTTTTAGATCTTAGCCGTGCAGAAGTGTAGAAAGTGTAAATTGTTTCGAAAACAGCACCGAGGCCCCTATCAAATTTTGTACGCTTTCACTGTCAGAAATTCAAGGTTCACCTTCTTCTTTTTAAGTATTGCCATCGCCACCCATTCGCGTTATCTTGCAGAATCAAGCTATCTTACGCTAGAAAGCATCACAGACTCAAGGGTCCCACCCCCTCATCTCTTATAGCAAAACCTACTGCGCATTGTGTGCGCTTTCGAAGTACGGGAGGCGCGAAAGCGGCGCGGCAACCGTGATTTCGCAGGGGCCGAGCACTTCGCTCCCGTCGTCGGCGCGCCACCTTCCGGGCGGGATCAGGACCTTGCGCGAGGTCGCGCCTTTCTCCATGACCGGCGCGACGAGGAGGCTGTCGCCCATCATAAATTCGTCCTTTACCTCCGCATAGCCCATCCCAGGGAAGCAATGCTCAAGGTTGCGCATCATCGGCTCGCCCGTTTTAGCAGATTCCTTCGCCAATTCCACGAAACGAGGCGAGAACTTCTGACGCAACGAGACGACCTCTCCGAAAATCCGCTGATGCTCCTTATTAAGCACCCGCCATGGGGACGCAGATATCTGCATCATCGGGCAGAGCGCATGCACCTGGGCGGAGCGGACAAATAGCTCCGGGTCGAACGGTGCGCCCGGCAGAAACGCCGTCCACGAACCGCCGCCGATCATGTCCGGGCAGATGAAGGGGCATCCCACGAATCCAGCCGCCAGCATGTCCGGCACAAGACGGCGCAGCGCTTTCCACGAATGGTCCTTGTCGTGAAGGCGCATGATTACGGGCTTGCCCGCGAACCCGAAGCCATTGCGGTATTCGCTGCCCTTGTATTTGAGGGCGAACTCGCCGTATAGCGCGCTTTGCGCCACAGGGGAAGCCGACGGATCGTGTGCGAGGAAATCGCCGCGAACGGAGCTGTAGAACTCCACGCCGCCACCGTCGAACTTGAAGCCGTCCGCGCCGTAGTCCCCGACGAGACGATCCAACTGCTCCGTAAACCACGCAACGGCGTTGGGATGCGTGAAGTCGAGTAGCGCGCTCTTGCCGTTCCACCACGGGACTGCGGCTGGCGACGAAGCACCCCCGGCTTTGCCAGCCGCCGCAAGGAAGCCGCCCTTCGTCGGATAGCCACGCACGTCGTCC
>JBGUVV010000306.1:0-2336 GCA_045220525.1 Kiritimatiellia bacterium | reverse complement strand
ACGTGCGGACGCACATCCAACCCCCAATTACGGCGGCAGGAAGCCACCGTCAGCCATCGCGACTTATTATAGATTTGGAATCATTGGTATCAATAAGCTGACCGGTGACTGGCTCTATGATGGACGGAAAAGATCGTCGAGCGTGACAAACGACTGGACATTGTTGGAATAGGCGTTATGCTTGACTCCAAAGGACGTCACCATCGTGAGGTGGACGGCTCTTCGCGTCTTGATGGCAGCCTTCAGTTCCGCCTTCTTGTTGGCAAGGGTCTCGTCATCCTCCGCCGTCATGACATACGGCCCCGCCCAGTATTTCATTTCGCAGATGTTGATGATGCCGTCTCGTCTGTCGATGAGAAGGTCTATCTGCGCATTCGGATTCCGCCACGAATGGACATTGGCAAGCACCCCGCTTATGCCAAGCGCCTGCTTGATGCCGTCGATGTGCTGAAGGCAAAGACGCTCGAACGCGAGCCCCGCCCATGTTGAATGTGTGCGCGTGTCGGACATCTCCGACCAGTAATGCCTGTCGTTAGACTTGTTCGGCTCAATGAACCTGAAGTAGAAGAGCGTAAAGTTGTCGATCAACTGGAACACTGCGCCCTTCGTCCTTTTGCCAAGCTCCGAGAACCTGCGGATGAAGCCACACTGCTCAAGGACCTTGAGATAGCGGCTCAACGCACCGCTGTTCTCCACTGCGGACGTCTGCGACACCTCCTCCCGCGTCATGCCGCACTTCTTCTTAGACAACGCGGTGACGATGGCAAGGTACGGCTCCGGATGCTCGAAGAGCGATGCGTAGAGCTCGTCAAACTCGTTCTCGAGCTTCTCGGAACGAGAGAAGAACATCTCGTCAATGTTCTGCGCGACGCTTCGTCCCCGTTCCAGAAACCGCCAGTACATCGGGATCCCGCCAAGAATCATGTAGCATTCCGCCAGCTGATCGCGCGTATATTCAAGACCCCTGGACTGCGCATATTCTTCGCACTCCCCCAATGTGAACGGATCAAGCCTTATCCTGTATGTCACGCGGTTGTGGAGTCCGTCCCTGTTGTGCACGATCTTGTCCAGCACCCAGGACGTGGCCGAGCCACACACGATCAAAAGCACGTCCCTTCTTGCGGAAACCCATCCGTTCCAGAAATGCTCGAGCGCGGAAATGAAGTTCGCGTCCGACCTTCCCATCCACGGTATTTCGTCTATGAACACGACCTTCTTGTCTGCCTCACTCGCCCTTATCACGACCTTTAAGTTGTCAAACGCCACAAACCAGTTCTTCAGTTCCGGACATTGCGGATGTCCCTGCTCGACAAGCGACTGCCTGAAGCAAGCCAGTTGCACCGCGCCGTTTCCCTTCTTGACGCCAGTGTGCTGAAACGCGAAGCTGCCGCCAAACGTCTCCCTGACGAGAAACGTCTTCCCGACGCGCCTGCGTCCGTAAACGGCGACAAACTCGGACTCCGCCGACGAAAACGCTGCCATTAGCTGTTTCTGCTCTCTCTTGCGCCCAACCATGAAATCCTCCTCTCAGCGAAATCAATGTGACTATATTCTATCATAAAACATGGGATTTAGTCAATGCAACACTATGATGCGTAAAATCTCCAGTAATTAAACAACTTATGTTAGACATACATGACTAAATGTATGCATCTTTGCCAACATTTAGAAAGAGCGCTATATCAAATTAGAAGATTTGGGGATAACCCAGCAAGAAATAGGAATTGCGCTCTGGGTTCCCGATGCGCTCGAGAAGGACGTGAAACGCCGCCGTCGCCAGGTCAAAAGTGCATGCGAGGTTTTCAAGATTACTGTCGATCCGCCTTCATGACCCGCGCCACGGCATCTGCGGCGGTGAGGCCGCGAAGGAGGAGCCGCTTGGACTTTGAGCTTTCGCCGGAGGCGAATTCCACGCGCGACTTTGCGATTCCAAACGCCTCGGCCACCGTCTCCACGAGCTCCTTGTTCGCCTTGCCGTCAACAGGTGCGCTGCGAACGCGCACCTTGAGGGCGTCTCCCGCGACGCCGTCTATCCCGCACTTCGAAGACCTCGGATGCGCCCTGACGCTTATGACAACGCCCTCGGCCGTATCCTTCGCCCACGACGGCATGGTCACTTTTCCTCTTCTTCCTCGCCGACGGCGGAGAGCCCTCCGCCAAGGGCCTTGTAGAGGTCGATGAGGTCGAGGGTGATCTGGCCGCGCGAAATGGCGTAGGCCTCCTCAAGTTGCAGGCGGCTGCGCTGCGCGTCGAGGACGTTGTTGAAGTCCTTGAGCCCGTTCTTGTAGAGGTCCTTGGAGATGGTCACCGCATCCGTCGCCGCCTTCACAGCCGAC
>JBGUVV010000305.1:0-6523 GCA_045220525.1 Kiritimatiellia bacterium | reverse complement strand
ACGTCGAGCCCGACGAGACGCGCGATCTCTTCGATCTCGCGGGCTTTATGGCTTACGAACACCCCGACGAACCTTGCGGGCAGCCCTGCGCAAGCCGCCGTTATCGCGGCGGCCTTAGCGGAACTTACGAGGCGCGGGGATCCGGCGGCGAAAATGAGCCCGAGGAAGCCGACTCCGCGTAGGGCCGCTTCCCGGGCAAATGTCTCGTCGCCTATTCCGCAGACCTTCAGCTCAGGCATGGCTTCTTTCCCTCGGCGAGGCACTTTACGAGCGCGGAGCCGACGATGAAGCCGTCGGCGTGGCGGCAGACCTCTTCGGCCTGCGCTCGCGTCGAAATCCCGAATCCAGCCGCCACGGGAAGACGCGCGACGGCCTTTATGGAGTCGAGCCTGCCGCAGAGATCCGGCGGCAGCTGATCCCTCGCGCCCGTAGTGCCCTTCACCGTCATCACGTAGAGGAACGAGTTCTCAAGCCCCTCCTCGCTTTCGGCTACGCGCGAAAGAGGCGTGTTGGGGGCGATGAGGGGTATGAAGCCGATACCGTATGGCCTAAGCTTCGCAAGAAGTTCCTCGCGCTCTTCAAGCGGCAGATCGACGCAGAGCACCGCGTCGATTCCAGCGTCGGCCGCAGTTGCCGCGAATTTCTCGAGCCCCATCGAGAAGACGAGGTTGTAGTAGGAGAAGAGGACTATCGCCGTCTCGGCGTGACGCGCGCGCAGCCGCTTGGCGACGGCCATCACGTCGCCGAGGGTGACGCCCCCCTTCAACGCCTCGTATGCGGCGGAGCGTATCGTGCCGCCGTCCGCGAACGGATCCGAGAACGGGACTCCGAGCTCAAGCACGTCTGCGCCGCCCGCAATGATGTCGTCGGCCGCCTTCTCGCTTTCGGCCAGGCTCGGAAAGCCCATCGTCAAATACGCGACGAACGCGCCGCGCCCCTCTTTCTTCGCCCTCGCGAAAGCTTCAGTTACCCTTTGCATCTTTGTACCTCCTCACGTTTTCCATGTCCTTGTCTCCGCGGCCGCTCAGGTTGACGAGCAGCATCGCGTCCTTCGGCAGCGCACTCGCGCGCTTCATCGCCTCGGCGAGCGCGTGGCTCGACTCGAGCGCGGGTATTATTCCCTCGAATCTGCAAAGCGCGTCGAAGGCCGCTATCGCCTCGTCGTCGCATATCACCGAGTATTCGGCGCGGCCTGTGTCGTGCAGATAGCAGTGCTCTGGCCCTACACCTGGGTAGTCCAGCCCCGCCGAGACGGAGTAGGTGTCGATGATGTTGCCGTCGTCGCGCTGCAGGAGCATCGTCTTCGCCCCGTGGAGGACGCCGAGCCGCCCGCCGTTTATCGAGGCGGCGTGCTCGCCTGTGGCAAGCCCCTTGCCTCCCGCCTCTACGCCGACGAGCCGCACCTCGGGATCGTCGATGAACCCTGCAAAAAGGCCCATCGCGTTCGAGCCGCCTCCGACGCATGCAATCGCCTGGTCGGGGAGCCGCCCGTATTTCTCAAGGCACTGCCGCCGCGCCTCGCGCCCTATGACGCTCTGGAAGTCGCGGACCATCTCTGGATACGGGGCGGGGCCAGCGACCGTGCCTATCACGTAGAACGTGTCGTCGCAATTCGTGACCCAGTCGCGAAGCGCCTCGTTCATCGCGTCCTTCAGCGTCGCGCTGCCCTCGCTCACGGGATGGACCGTCGCGCCGAGCATCCTCATCCGCTCGACGTTCGGCGACTGCCTCTCTACGTCGATTGCGCCCATATAGACTTCGCACTCCATTCCGAAGAGCGCGGCGACAGTCGCGGTAGCGACTCCGTGCATTCCCGCTCCCGTCTCGGCGATGAGGCGCCTCTTGCCCATGCGCCGCGCAAGAAGCGCCTGGCCTATCGTGTTGTTCACCTTGTGGGCGCCGGTGTGGTTGAGATCCTCGCGCTTTAGGAGGATCCTCGCGCCGCCCAGATGCTCCGAGAGGCGGCGCGCGAACGTTATCGGCGACTCGCGCCCGACATAGTCGCGCATGATTTCGTCGAACTCGCGCCCGAACGCGGGATCGGCCTTCGCCTCCGCATACGCGCGCTCAAGTTCACGCAGCGGCTCCATGAGCGTCTCGGCCACATATTGCCCGCCGTATATTCCGTAGTGTGTCTTCATTTTCCTTTCTCCGTTTTAGTTTGCTCAAAATCCAATTAGCTCCCCAAGCCTTTCGCCCGGACGCTCCGCCCTCATGAGGGCCGTGCCGACGAGAAACGCGTCAGCCCCCGCCGCCTTTGCGCGGCGGATCGCCTCGCCGTCGTGCATCCCCGACTCCGCGACGCGGACGCAGCGCTCAGGTATCTTTCCGAGAAGCCTCTCAAGAAGCGTTACATCGCACGAGAAGTTACGCAAGTTCCGGCAGTTGACTCCTATCACTTCCGCGCCAACTGCGACGGCTCGCCTGATCTCCTCCTCGTCGTGAGTCTCCACGAGCGCCGACATGCCGATGTCGTTGGCCATCCCCAGGAGATCTGCGAGAGTCGCGTCGTCGAGGACTGCGGCGATTAAAAGAACAGCGTCCGCGCCTGCGGCAAACGCCTCGGCCACCTGGTAGCGGGTCGTCACGAAGTCCTTGTAGAGGATCGGGAGGTTCGTCACTTTCCTAACTTCCCTAAGGAAGCTCTCGCCTCCAAGGAACTTGTGCGGCTCGCAGAGGACAGAGAGCGCGACAGCTCCTGCGGCCTCAAGCTCCTTCGCAAGTTCCACCGGGCGAAAGTCGCGGCGGATCATTCCCTCGCTTGGGCTCGCCCGCTTCAGCTCCGCAATCACGTTCACGCCGGGGCCGCGAAGCGCACCTGCGAACGAGCGACGCATGCTGCGGCGCTCCTCCGCGTCCTTACGCCTCGCGGCGGAAAGCTCTTCAAGTATGTCGCTCATTTCGCAGCCTCCAGCATGGCGTTTAGTTTTTCGAGTGCGCGGCCCGAGTCGATGGACTCGGCGGCGAGCGCAAGCGCCTCCTTGTAGTCGGAGGCCCTCTCGCCCGCGATGATCGCGGCGGCCGCGTTTTCGACTGCCGCCGCGCGGTATGCGCCGCGATCTTCGCCCTTCAGGACGGAAAGGAGAATCTTCGCATTCGCCGCGGCGTCGCCGCCCTTTATCGCATCTATGCCGAAGCGCTCGCCGTATTCGCCGCCAGCGTCAAGGAGGAGGTGCCGCGTCGCCCCGACTTCGATTGACGAGACGAAGGTAAAACCGTCGGGGCTTATCTCGTCGAGCCCGCCCGCTCCCGCGACGACCATCGCGCGGACGGCTCCGAGTAGGCCGAGCGCATCGCAGACAACAGGCGCAAGGCGCTCGTCTGGAACGCCGATAACGTGGCGCCTCGCGCCAGCAGGATTCGTGAGCGGCCCCAAGAGGTTGAAGAGAGTTCTGAAGCCGAGGGTCTTCCTCACCCCCGCGGCAAAACGCATCGCCGGATGGAGCTCCCTCGCAAAAAGGAAACCTATCCCGACTTCGCGTATGGACCTGCTGACCTTGCCGACATCGGCGCGGAGGTTCAGGCCAAGCTCGCGCAGCACGTCCGCAGAGCCGCATTGCGAAGTGGAGGCGATGTTTCCGTGCTTCGCAACTACCACTCCCGCGCCCGCCGCGATGAAGGCGGCTGTCGTAGAGACGTTGAAGGTGCCGGCTCCGTCGCCGCCGGTGCCTACGATGTCAACGGGGTCGAGGTCGCCGACATCGATCTTCACACCGGCGTCGCCCATCGCCCTTGCAGCGCCGGCAAGCTCGGCGGCCGTCACCTGGTTCTTCGCAAGCGCCGTAAGGAACGAGGCAAGCTCTATCTCGCCCACTTCGCCGGAGAGAATCGCCGCGAAGAAGCCCTCGCACTCGCCCTCTGAAAGGCTCTCGCCGTCTAGCGCACGGCGGAGCGCGGCCTTACGGACCGAGGGAGGCGCCGCCTTGCGCATGTGCCGCCCCGTCGCAAGCTCCACGAAGTTCGCAAGCTGCCGCATGCCCTCCGGCGTCCCTATCGACTCGGGATGGTATTGCACGGACTCTATCGGGAGGGTCTTGTGGCGAAGGCCCATTATCTCGCCGTCCTCGCTCTCTGCCGAGACCTCGAAGCAGTCGGGCAGCGTCGCGCGATCGACGGCGAGCGAGTGGTAGCGCATCGCGGAAAAGCCCTGCTCTACGCCTTCAAAGACCCCTTTGCCGTCGTGGCGCACTCGGCTCGTCTTGCCGTGCATGAGGCGCTTCGCCCGCACTATGCGCGCGCCGAAGGCCTGGGCGACGGACTGGTGGCCGAGGCAGACTCCGAAGATCGGGACTTTCCCTGCGAACGCCTTGACTGCGGCGAGCGTTACGCCCGCCGAATCGGGATTGCCCGGGCCGGGCGAGAGCACTATCGCCTCCGGCGCGAGCGCGGCGATTCCGGCGACGTCGATCTCGTCGTTGCGGACGACCTTCACGTCGGCGCCGAGCGAGCGCAGCGCCTGCACAAGGTTGTAGGTGAAAGAGTCGTAGTTGTCTATCATCAGTATCATGGATACTTCCTCCCTTCAGATTTCCGCCGCGAAGCGGACGGCTTCGAACACGGCCTTCGCCTTGTTCACGGTCTCATCGTATTCCCGCTGCGCGTCGGAGTCGGCGACTATGCCAGCGCCCGAGCGCATCGTGAGGAGATCGCCCTCCTTGACGAGCGTCCTTATGACTATGGCAAAGTCCATGTCGCCGGTAAGCGAGAAGTAGCCAGCCGCGCCGCCGTAAATGCCGCGCGGCGACTTCTCGAACTCCGCGATGAGCTCCATCGCCCGCACCTTCGGGGCCCCCGTCAGCGTTCCCGCCGGGAAGGCGGCCCTAAGGAGGTCGAATGCGTCGCGGTCGCGCTCCAAGACGCCGCTCACGTTGCTCACGAGATGCATCACGTGCGAGAAGCGCTCCACGTGGGCGAAGTCGGCGACTCTCACGCTGCCCGTCTCGCACACGCGCCCGAGGTCGTTGCGCCCGAGATCGACAAGCATGACGTGCTCGGCGTTTTCCTTCTCGTCGTCCTTGAGCTCCCTCTCAAGCTCCGCGTCGCGCGCTGCCGTCTCGCCGCGCGGCCTCGTGCCGGCGATGGGGGCCGTCGAGGCGGTGCGCCCGCAGAGCTTCACAAGTTCCTCCGGAGACGAGCCGATGAGAGTGCGCCCGCCGATGCTCATGTAGAAGTTGTATGGCGACGGGTTGATGGTGCGGAGCGCACGGTAGAGGGCGAGCGGCGGCACGGGCGTCTTCGCGGTGAACTTCTGCGAAGGGACGATCTGGATCACCTCGCCCGCGGCAATCGCCTCCTTGCAGCGGCCGACCATTTCGCAGAACTCCTCGCGCGTCATCTCGGGGACGAACTGCGGATCCCCCGCCGCCTTCCTCTCGCCGCGCGACTTTTCCACGACGCGCGCGATGGAGTCGGCGCTGAGGGTCTTTTCGTAGATGCGGTCTATCTCGCGCATCGCCTCAGCGTAGGCGTCGGGGCGGGACGTATCGGCGACGACGACGATCGTCACGGTGTCGCGCACGTTGTCGAAAACGAGGAACCTCTCGCAGAGGAGGAACGCCATCGCCGGAACGGAGCCGTCGCGCCCGGGCTTCACCCTCGGCTCAAAAAGCCCGACGGCGTCATACGACACATAGCCGACGGCCCCGCCCTGGAACGACGGCAGCTCCGGCGCCGCGACGTAGCGAAGGCCCGCGAAGCGCCTCTTCAGCTCTTCGAGGGCGTCGTCGCCCTCGGCCCTGCCGGTTGGCTCAAGGCCGAGATACGAATAGCGCCCCCGCCTCTCGCCGCCGGAGACGCTTTCGAGGAGAAAGGCCTCCTCGTCGGAGCCGAGGCGCGAGAGCGCGGAAACCGGAGTCTCGCGGTCGGCCATGAACTCGCGGAAGACGGCCACGCGGTCGGCATCCGCCGCGCGACGCTTGAATTCCTGCTCTGTCAGTTTGTTCATCTCTTGTTTTTCCTTTTGGAGTTGTCGTAGATTGCAAAATAAAAGAAGCGGGCCGATTCCCTTTCGGATTCGGCCCGCACCTCTTGCGCCCTTCGTGGTCTTTAGTTTTCTACACTAACACACAACGCGCCATGCGAAACCGAATCCGCACGGCCACCACCAAAGCTTATTAAAGGACGTTGTGTTGCTCATAACGACGCGAATTCTACCATTTTCCCCTTTCGCCTGTCAAGCCCCGCCACAAGGCAAACTGCAATTGACTAACCAATTGGATATGGTATAATGCACACGAATGCAAAATAGCTCTATACCAGTGGAAATGGCGGCGGACGCGATAATGGAAGTGCGCTCGCTCAAAGTCAGCTACGGCTCCTACGAGGCGGTCAAGGGAGTGTCGTTCACGCTAAAGAGAGGCGGCATCCTCGGCATCGTCGGCGAATCAGGCTCCGGCAAGTCAACGGTGGCGAAGACTCTCGTGGGACTTGAAAAGCCATCTTCCGGCGAGATACTGCTCGCGCAGGGCGCTTCCCTCCAGATGGTCTTCCAGGACGCGGCAGGTTCGCTCAATCCGCGCATGAC